>CALXCH010000006.1 GCA_944386735.1 uncultured Clostridia bacterium | reverse complement strand
TAAGAGATAATATGGTAATTTATAAAGACCAATTAGTTCAACGTGGACTTCATTATGCAATCGTAGATGAGATTGATAGTATTTTAATTGATGAGGCTCGTACACCACTTATTATTTCTGGTAGAGCAAATGAGTCATCTGATTTATATAAAAAGGCTGATAATTTTGTTAGAAAATTAACACCAAAAGTAATTGTTGAAGAGGATATAAAAGATCTTGATCAAGAAGAAGATAATGAAAAATATGATTATATAGTAGACTTAAAAGCAAAATCAGCAACATTAACACAAAAAGGTATTAAGAAAGCAGAAGAAGCATTTGGATTAGAAAATTTCAACGATTTAGAAAACTCTACATTAGTTCACCATGTTAACCAAGCTTTACGTGCACATGGTATTATGAAGAAAGATATTGATTATATCGTAAAAGATGGAGAAGTTTTAATTGTTGACGAATTTACAGGACGTATAATGTATGGTAGACGTTACAATAATGGTTTACATCAAGCAATTGAAGCAAAAGAACATGTAAAAATAGCAGATGAATCAAAGACCTTAGCTACAATTACATTCCAAAACTTCTTTAGAATGTATGATAAATTATCTGGTATGACAGGTACTGCCATGACAGAAGCTGCAGAATTTGAGGAAATCTATAACTTAGATGTTGTTGAAATACCAACAAATAAACCAATGATTCGTAAAGATGAAAATGATGTCATTTATAAAAAT
This sequence comes from uncultured Clostridia bacterium, assembly GCA_944386735.1. Classification (GTDB taxonomy): domain Bacteria; phylum Bacillota; class Clostridia; order TANB77; family CAG-508; genus CAG-269. The sequence goes on along the minus strand of CALXCH010000006.1, from coordinate 30,665 downwards.
GAAAATGCAAAATATAGAGCAATAGTAGAAAGTATTAAAGAAAGCCATAAAAAAGGTCAACCAGTTCTAGTTGGTACAATTTCTATTGAAAAATCAGAAAAACTTTCTAAATTATTAAAACAAGAAGGAATAAAACATGAAGTATTAAATGCTAAATATCATGAAAAAGAAGCTGAAATTGTTGCACAAGCTGGTAAGTTTGGAGCAGTAACAATTGCAACAAACATGGCAGGACGTGGTACTGATATTATGCTTGGAGGAAATAGTGAGTATTTAGCTAAAGAAGAAATGAGAAGACAAAAAATTTCTCCAGAATTAATAGAAGAATCAAATACATATTATGAAACAGACGATGAAGATATATTAAAAGCAAGAGAAAAATTTAATGAGCTAACTAAAAAATATGATGAGCAAATAAAAGAAGAAAAAGAAAAAGTAATTGAAGCCGGAGGACTAAAAATCGTAGGTACTGAAAGACATGAATCTAGAAGAATTGATAACCAGCTTCGTGGTCGTGCTGGACGTCAAGGAGACATAGGAGAATCAAGATTCTATATAGCTCTAGATGATGACTTAATGAAAATCTTTGGTGGAGATGTAATAACTAAAGTTTATAATACTTTAGGTGCAGATGAAAATATGCCAATAGAATCAAAGATGATATCAAATGCAGTAGAAAGTGCTCAAAAGAAAGTAGAAAGTAGAAACTTCACAATACGTAAAAATGTATTAAAATATGATGATGTTATGAATGCACAAAGAGAAATAATCTACAAACAAAGAAGAGAAGTTCTTGATGGAGAAAATATTCATGACAACATTATAAACATGATAGAATATGTTGCAGATAATTTACCAAATGTTTATGTAGAATCTGAAACAAATAAAGTAAATGTTGAATCTTTAAATAATGATATAATGAATATATTTGGGCTTGATATACACGATTTTGTAGATGAGCATCAAGAAAACCCTAAAGAAATATCAGAAGAATTAAAGAAAAGAGCATTGGAAGCATATAGCCAAAAAGAAGAAGAAATTTCATCTGATCAAATGAGAGAGCTTGAAAGAGTTGTAATGCTTAAAGTTGTTGATGAAAAATGGATGAACCATATTGATAATATGGATGAATTAAAAAATGGTATAGGACTTCGTGCTTATGGTCAAAAGGATCCAGTAGTTCAATACAGACTTGAAGGATTCGATATGTTTGATGAAATGATAAATGACATAAAAATTGATGTAACAAAAATTTTAATGCACGTTAGAGCAGGAGGAGAAGCAAAACGTCAAGAAACTGTAAGAATTACAGGTGCAGCATTAGAGGCAATCCATAGTGTTGATGGAGGAGCAAAAATTGGAACAGACGTTGATAGAACAGTAAGAAATGAACATCCAAAAATCGGAAGAAATGATCCATGCCCATGTGGTAGCGGAAAGAAATATAAAAACTGTCACGGAAAAAATGCATAATGTCGCATTGGGGACGTTTCCTTTGCACACAAAATGTCGCATTTGGGACACATCTATATACTAAAATACAAATACCAGTAACTATGTTACTGGTATTTTTGTTGTATAATTTATATAATATAGATAAAATTTGAATAATTTGAAACTTTTTTACTTAAAAAAATGATTATATAGTAAAAGGGGGAGAGGATAATTGAGTACTCAAATAAGAAGAAAAGATTTTGAAAAAATATATGAAGAAACATATAGTGAAACTTTAAAGTTTGCAGTAGTAAAATGCAATGATATTAATAATATAAATGATATTATTCAAGATACATACTTAGAATTGTTGAAAATTATAAAAAAGAAGAAAATTTTAGAAATTGATAATATAAAAGCTTACATATTTGGAATAGAAAATAACATCATTAAAAGACATTACTACAAGAAGAAAAAAGATAATATTGTTTCATATTATCAAGATGATGATAATGTAGAAAAAGAAACTCCAGATTCTTTTGATTTGGAGTCAACTATTATAACTAAAAATAATGTAGAAAAAGTATGGAATTATTTGAAACAAAAAGATTTAATAACAACAAAAATATTTTATTTATATTTTGCATTAGGATTGAAAATTTCAGAAATATCTAAAGAGCTAACGTTAAGTGAATCAAACATAAAAAATAGGATATATAGAACTCTTAAAGAATTAAAAAAATATTTAGGAAAGGATGTGATAGGAAATGATTAACAATTCTTTTAAAGAATATTTAGAAAATGAGCATAATAAAGAAAAAAACTATAAAGAAATTCTTTCTAAAGAGAAAGGAGTGGTTAGTATGAAAAGAAAATTTTTAAATATAGCCGCCATGTTTGTAGTTATCGTAATTGCTGGAGTTTTATCAACACAGATTTATGCTAAAATTAAGTGGAATATTGAATTTAAAGAATATCAATATAGGCCAAGTGCAGAAGCTACTGGTACTTTAGGAGAAACAGGAGAATCTGATTATGCTGAAGTTCTTGATATGGATTATTTAACTCAAGATGGAATTGGAGTTAAAATAGATTCAATCTTACTTACAGATGATTGCTTAGATATAAATCTAACATTTAAGTTTGATGAAAGTATAGAAGTAAATTCTTCAAACTTTATGTTTGGGTATGCAATATATGATGAAAATAGGAACATTTATAATATAGTCTCAAGAACACATATAGGTTCAGCAGAAAAATATGATAATACAACATTATTTATATATAAAGAATTGGGAGTAAAATATGATAAAAAAGATGTGTATGCTATACAATTAGCAGAAAGTTCAGGTTTAGGACCTATCGAAGCAAATACAGAAAACAGGACAATTAAAGAAAATATAAATATTAGAGCAAAAGATAAATTTCCACAAAGTAAAAAATTATATATTCAAATATTTGACCCAGGATTCTCAATGGTTGAATTAGGAAATAAAAATAACAAGCCATCATTAGAAAATGCAGAAGATTTTAAATTAAGTGAAGCAAAATGGAATCTTGAAATAGCTGTACCAGATAAATTTTATGAAAGAAACACAATAGAGCTTAAACCAAAAAATGATATTCCAGGAATAGAATTTGAAAGCATAACAATATCTGAAACAGGAATGACATTAAAGTTTAAATCAGAAGAATATATCAATTTAATAGAAGAAGGAATGAAAATGCAATCAAATGATTTTAGAGAAAAAATTAATAATTTATTAAATATAACTGACGGAGAAGGAAATAAATATAATGAATTAAGCTCTGGAACAACTTCAGATGATATGTGTAAAATTACAATAGATGCAAGTATACGTGATTTAGATAAAAAATTATATATAAATTATAATAATAATGGAACTCAATATAAAGAAGAATTAATAGAAAAATAATATAACAAATAAAAAGTTAAGGTTGCTATAAAATTTAGCAGCCTTATTTTTTATGCAATTTATAATTGACATAATACAAATAAAGTGATAAACTTTAAAAGAAGTTTGTTTATAAACTTTGTATCTTATAAGATACGAGAGGAGAAAATTATGGCAAACAGGAGAAATAGACGGATTGTTCTTGCCCCGAAACTTCCAAATATCCAGTATGTAGAAGAAAGTGTCCTTAAATATATTGTTGGACAAGATGAACCAGTAAAACAGATTATTATTGCTATTTACAAGTCAATTATGTTCAAATCACTAAAGTCAAATATTTTGATTGTTGGTCATAGTGGCACTGGTAAAACAGAAGCTATAAAACAAATCTTAAAGAGGTTGGATGTTCCATATACTATTGAGGATGCTACAAAATATACTCAAGAAGGATATAAAGGTGCAGATGTTGAAAAGATGATTCTTCATCTTTATCTAAATGCCAAGAAAAATCTTGAAAAGGCCCAAAATGGTGTAATTGTCATTGACGAAATCGACAAAAAGGCAGGGAAACGTACTTCTGGTGAACGTGATGTTTCTGGAACAGAAGTCTTGAACAGTTTGCTCAAAATTATTGAAGGAACTAAAATAAGCATAAGTACCGATAAAGAATTTGATACCTCAAATGTATTAATAGTTTTCTTGGGTGCATTTTCAGGTATAGATAAGATTCGTGACGAAAGATTAAATGTTCACCAAGTTGGATTTTCAGTTCCTGAAAACTCAGATGCAAAACAGGATTCAAGAATTCTAAAGCAAGACTTGGTAAAATATGGCTTACCTGAAGAATTTGTTGGTAGAATTGGATCAATAGTTGAAATGAACAATCTTACAAAGAAAGATTTGGCATTGATACTAAGAAATTCAAAACTATCAATATTTAGAAGATACCAAAAAGCTCTTAAGCAAAGAGGTATACTACTTTCTTATGATGGAGCATTGTTCGAACGTATCGCAGAAAAGTCATTGTCATTAGATACTGGTGCAAGAGAGCTCAGTAATACCGTCAACTATATATTTGAAGGTATTATGTATGAAGTTCTTTCTAATCCTGAGAAATACCAAAAAAGTGAGCAATCTGCTTATAAGCATTGCAATTTGTATTTAGGTATTGTTGATGACAATACGCAGTACGAGATTTCTTAAGTAAATCTTTAGTTTGTCCTAATTAGTATCTACTAAAAACAACCTTATGTTCAAATTTGAATGTGGGGTTGTTTTCTTTGATTGACAAAAGATGTTTGAGTATGATAATATTTGTATACAATAAATAGATAGAAAAGGAGTGATTAAATGTTAGATTTAGAAGAGAATTCTAAACTCTTAGAAACTATCAAAGAAAAAATAAAAGATTTGGGTGAATCTCTTTGACATAGTAAATAGTGAAAAAGAATTAAAGGAATTAGAATCACAAACATTAGAAGAAGATTTTTGGAAAGATAGTAAAAAATCTTCTAAAGTATTAGCGCAAATTAAAAGATTGAAATCTAAATGTAATGATTTTAAGCAAATAAAATCAGAAATAGAAAATCTAGAAGAGATGACAGAACTTGTTAATTTAGAACCAGATGAAGATTTAGCAAGCGAAATAATAAAAAATACTAAAAAATTAGAAAGGAATGCAGAAAAATTAGAACTTGCAAGTTTACTTTCTGGAAAATATGATTCAAATAATGCAATTGTAACAATACATCCAGGAGCAGGTGGAACAGAATCACAAGACTGGGCCCAAATGCTTTATAGAATGTATACTAGATGGGCAAATAAAAATAATTATGAAGTAAAAGAACTAGATTATCTAGATGGCGAAGAAGCAGGTTTAAAAAGTGTAACATTTGAAGTTATAGGTGAAAATGCATATGGGTATCTAAAATCAGAAAAAGGAGTTCATAGATTAGTTAGAATTTCACCATTTGATAGTGGAGGAAGAAGACATACTTCATTTGCATCAGTAGAGGTTTTACCAGAAATAACAGATGATATAGAAATTGATATAAATCCTGATGATTTAAGAGTAGATACTTATAGAGCATCAGGTGCAGGAGGACAGCATATAAACAAAACTTCATCAGCAGTAAGAATTACACATTTACCAACAAATACAGTAGTTTCTTGTCAATCTGAACGTTCTCAACTACAAAATAGAGAAACAGCAATGAGAATGTTAAAATCTAAGTTGCTTGATTTAAAGGAAAAAGAACATAAAGAAAAAATAGAAGACTTACAGGGAGAACAAAAAGATATTGCATGGGGAAGCCAAATACGTTCATATGTATTTTGTCCATATACAATGGTAAAAGACCATAGAACAAATTATGAAGTAGGAAATGTAGAAGCTGTAATGGATGGAGATATTGATGATTTTATAGAAGCTTATTTAAAATACAATATAAAAAATAAAGAAAATTAGTTTTAGAGGTAGAGTATATTCTATCTCTTTTTTCTTTGCTTTTACATATAATATAACGAAGACCATATTTAAATTTAAAATGGTTTTATTATTTAAAAAAGAGGTGGAGCAAAAATATGGACACAATAATGGTTTTAAAATTTGGTGGCAGTTCTGTTGCTGATAATGAAAAATTACAATTGGTTGCAAAAAGAATTACAAAAATTTATGATAAAGGAGACAAAGTTGTTGTTGTCCTTTCTGCTCAAGGAAAAACAACAGACAAATTAATAAAAGAAGCAAAAGAACTGTCTAATAATATTCCAAATAGAGAGTTAGATGCACTTCTTAGTTGTGGAGAACAAATGTCAACCGCTAAATTAAGCATTTTATTAAATTATATGGGATATCCTGCAATATCTTTAACAGGATGGCAAGCAGGAATATTTACAAATAACAATAATCAAAATGCAAATATTATAAAGATAGATACATCTAGAATTTTAAAAGAATTAAATGAGGGAAAAATAGTAATTGTTACTGGTTTTCAAGGAATAGATGAAAATTTAGATATTACAACTTTAGGTAGGGGAGGCTCTGATACAACAGCAGTAGCAATTGCAGCAGCTTTACATGCTAAAAATTGTTATATTTTTTCAGATGTAGATGGAGTCTATACAGCAGATCCTAATAAAGTAGAAAATACTAAAAAGTTAGAAAATCTTTCATATGAAGAAATGATGCAATTATCAAGCGAAGGAGCAAAGGTCCTTCATAATAGATGTGTTGAAATTGGAGAAAAATTTAAAATTCCAATTATAACAAAATCAACATTTAATGAAAAACCAGGAACTATTATATCAGATAAAATAGAAGAAAATACAGTTAAAAGTATTATAAAAAAAGATGTATCAAGAGTATCTATAATTGGAAATGGAATAATTAGAAATTTTGATTTAATAGAAAAAATAATTGATTTCATAAAGAAAAAAGAATTAGAATTGTTAAACTTTGAAGTTTCAGAAACGAAGATTTCAATTGTATTTAAAAATATTGTGGATGATGAAAAAGTAAATGATTTACATGAGTTAATCTTCTAAAATAAGTTCTAAAGAAGACAAACCTTGAATATATATAATTTAGTAGCCAAAACAAAATAAGGAGGTTATAAATAATGACAGTTGATGAAAGAAAAGTACAAAACACAAGTGTAATTCAAAATCTTATTTTAGAAAACAGGGGAAAGTTAAGCGTTTCTGGAGTATTAGATGTTTTAAGCTTTGATGACCAAGTTGTTATTATAGAAACAGAACTAGGGCTTCTTACAATTAAAGGTGAAAATTTAAGAATAAATAAATTAAGTATAGATACTTCAGAAGTAATAGTTGAAGGTGATATTTCTTCTATGAATTATAGTGATAATAAGAATGTCGAAAAATCAAAAGGAAGTTTAATTAGTAAGATTTTTAAATAAAATTTTGCTTTAAGGAGATTTTTACTATGATTATGAATCAAGTTTATTTATTTTTAATTTTTATAGTAAATGGTGTAATCATTGGCATTCTTTTTGATTTCTTTAGAATACTTAGAAAATCATTTAAAACAAATGATGTAATAACTTATTTTGAAGACCTTCTATTTTGGATTTTAACGGGTTTTTCTATTTTATATTTTATATTTGCCTTTAATAATGGAGAAATTCGCTTATTTATGTTTTTAGGAATAGCTATTGGTATTACATTATATATGCTAATATTTAGTTCACTTTTCATAAAAATAAATGTAACTATAATAACATTTTTTAAAAAGGTATTTATTAAGGTATTTGAAATTATTTTAATTCCTTTTAAATTTATTAAAAAATTGTTTTTCAAACCATTTTCTTTTATTTTTATAAATATTAGAAAAAGTTTTACAAATTTATATAATAATTTTATCAAACTTACTAAAAAACATAAAAAAATCGAAAATAATGTAAAAAATTAAAAATATGAGAAGGATTTAATTAAAAAATGTAGAAATATATAAGTATAGCGTCCATATGGATTAGTACATTAGAATTGGAGAGATTAACTTATGAAAAAGATTTATAAAAAACTTATAATATTAGCGATAGCTGCATATACAGTATTTACTATAATTAATCAACAAAAAACATTAAATCAATATAGTAAACAAACAGATGAATTAAATCAAGAAATTGCAGAAGAAACTCAAACTAAGGAAGAACTAGCTAAAGAAAAAGAAAATGTTGATTCTTTAGAATTTATTGAACAAATGGCAAGAGAAAAATTAGATATGTATCGCCCAAATGAAAGGGTTTATATAGATCAAGGAATGTAGTATGCATTCCTTGAATTTTTTTCCAAAAACTATTCCAATTAATTCCAAAATATGTTATAATATATATGTTATTATTAATAATTATTTTATTCGTTTAGAAAATCCCCCAAGTGTTTAAAAATGAATAATAAAATAAAAAGAATATAAATTATAGGAGGTTTATTAATGGATTTAGAAAATATGACATTAACAAAGTTAAAAGCACTTGCAAAAGAGCATAATATAAAAAATATTTCAAAATTGAAGAAAGAAGAGTTAATAACAGTTCTAAAGCAAGTTATAGGAGATTCTGAAAAAACAAATGAATCTTTAAATAATGAAGAAAAAGAAGAAGATAATGAAGTAGAAGAAAAAGAAGTTACAGAAAGACACTATGACGAAAATGGGGATCCTATTGTAGATTATAAATTGACCAATGAGGGAGACGAAATAGTTGAAGGAATATTAGATATATTACCAGATGGATATGGCTTTTTAAGAGGAGATAATTTCTTATCTAGTGATAAAGATGTTTATATATCAATGGTTCAAATAAGAAGATTTAAACTTGATACTGGGGACGTAGTAAAAGGAATTTCAAGATATAGAGAAGGTGAAAAATTCCCATCTTTGATATTTGTTGGTGAAGTAAATGGTGAACACCCTGAAAAAGCAATGAAAAGAAAAAGATTTGATGAATTAACCCCTATTTATCCAAATGAAAGACTTAGATTAGAGACCACTTCTAAAGAAATTGCAACTAGAATTATTGATTTGATGTGTCCAATAGGAAAAGGACAAAGAGGAATGATTGTTGCACCACCTAAAGTTGGTAAAACTACATTACTTAAAAAGATTGCTAATGCTATTAGTCAAAATAATCCTGAAGTAGAACTAATTGTTCTTCTAATAGATGAAAGGCCAGAGGAAGTAACAGATATGAAACGTTCTATAAAAGGACAAGTTATTCATTCAACTTTTGATGAATTACCAGAACATCATGTAAAAGTTGCAGAAATGGTTATAGAAAGAGCCAAAAGATTAGTAGAACAAGGTAGAGATGTTGTTATATTATTAGATAGTATAACAAGATTAACAAGAGCTTATAACTTAGTTATTCCTTCATCTGGAAGGACTTTATCAGGTGGTATTGATCCTGCAGCACTTCACAAACCTAAGAAATTCTTTGGTGCTGCAAGAAATATTGAGTTTGGTGGAAGTTTAACAATACTTGCAACAGCTTTGATAGATACAGGTAGTAGAATGGATGATGTTATTTTTGAAGAATTTAAGGGAACAGGTAATATGGAAGTTCACTTAGATAGAAAATTATCTGAAAAACGTATTTTTCCAGCAATTGATATTAATAAATCAGGAACTAGAAGGGAAGATCTACTTCTTTCTCCAAAAGAGAAAGATACTGTATTTGCTTTAAGAAAAGCTATGAACAGTATGCCAGTTGCTGATGTTACTGAACAAGTTATTAGCCAAATGGCTCAAACTAGAAATAATGATGAATTTATTGAGAGAATGGATGCTTATTTAAGAAGATTTAAATAAAAATATAGAAGTATTGATATTAAGTTTCAATACTTCTTTTTATATATTAAAAAAGTACTAGATAGATTTACTACTAATACTTTTTTAATATATAAAAATTTGAAAAAGTTTAAAACTAGAAAAATTTAAATGCTATAATTATATAGAAGGGAGGAGGTGAAGAGAAATGGAAGAAATACATAATATTAATAATTTTTCCTCTTTAATAAAAAAATATAGAATTAAGCAAAATATGTCGAGAGAAAAATTATCAATAAAATTAATGCTTGAAGGATTTAATATTTCTAAGCAAACAATTTATAAAATAGAAAATAATAAAAGAAAATTAAAAAAAGAAGAAATAAAAATTTTAATAAAAATATTAAAAATAGTTGATAAATAGTTATCAATAAATAAAAACAAAAGAGAGTAGATTCTATTTCTTCTCCTACTCTCTTTTGCACAAAAGATTGATTTTGTGCAATGTTATATATTGATATTCGTATGAGAGAGTTGGCTAATATTTTAAGCCTTCCTCTCTCCCCGGAAGTTTTTAATGTATTTTTATTTTGTAATCCTTTTAAATTACTATTTAATAGCGTTATAAATTACTATTTAATAGCGTTAATTTATTTTTTATATTTACTCATACTTATTATATTTGTATTTATTATTTATTATCTATTATCTATTATTTGTATTCTATTAATTATTATTTATTATTTTAATAATCTCTTATCTTATTATAAAATAATTTGCTTTTTTACATTTATTATATGAAATTTTTAAAGAATTGCTAAAAGCCTATATTTGCCTATTTTTTCGTTCAGCAAACTATAAGGCTAAAAAAATAAAACGGCTTAAAATCGATTCTCGTGTGTCGCTTTTTTGACCGTTTTTAGGTGTTTTTATAAAATCTTAATTTTAGTAGATTTCATATAAGTTTTATAAGTTTTTTATGTTTTAATAAATTTTTTATTAAAGTATATTTTTAAAACATATAACTTGTTTGCTAAATTCTAAAAAAGTCTTAAAATTGATTTTAAGACTTTATAAATATAAATTTTAGTTTTATTAATTATTTAAAATTAGTATATTTAAATTTATTATTAATAATATATCAATTCTAAAATTATTTTCAATTATAATAAAATAAATTTGGAAATTTGAAAATCAGAATTTAATTTTTATAAATTGTCCAAATGTCCATTTTTAAAAATTAATATTTAGTTTTTTATAAAATTTAACTTTGCACAAAATTATTAAATTTAAATTTCTAATCTAAAAATTCAAATTTAGAATTTATTTTTTATATTTTTATCTTTAACTTATTTTATATTTATTTACTAATATGAATTTTTAATTTATTTTTATATGAATAATTTTATTTGAGATAATAATATATAATTTATAAATTTTAAAAATATGGAATATATTATATCCCCCTCCTCTTCCCTATTTTCTAGAAAACTTTTGAAAATCTTTTAATTCTTTTTTAATGTCTTTCATTTTATCTTTCAAAAAAATATTTAATATTTCTAAAAGAATAAAAATGAGGTCTCAAAATAATATTCAAAACCTCATCTATAATTTATTCTTCACTTGTTTGCGTATCTGTAGTATCATCAGAACTTGGTTCTTCATCTACGGTATTAGTTCCAGTTGTGTTACTATTACCTGAACCTGAGGATGAATTCGTTCCACTTGTATTTGTATTAGTATGACTAGTATTTGTATTTGTGTTTGAATTATTTGTATTGTTAGTTGGCCTTGTCGGTCTTGTAGTATTAGAACTATTATTAGTATTAGATGTATTTGTACTACTATTTGTAGAATTTATTGTATTTCTAGTATCTGTTGGTTCTGTAGTTCTAGGAGGTTCTTTAGCATCAATATCTTCAGTAATTCCTTGTACTATTTCAGTAATATTATTATCCTCATCATTATTGTTATCCATGTTATCTTTTAATTCTTCACCTCTATGTTTAGTACAAGTATCTGGAGTTGTAAACCATAAGAAATACTCTGTATAAGTATTAGGGCATCCAGTAGTTGCTCTCATTCCAGTTTCACTACATACTGTAGCACTTAAAACCATAGTTGGCTTCTCAAATTTTGCTGCTTTAAGTCCTGTATGGATTCTTGCCATAACATTAGCCCAAATAAGTCCTGCTGGATTTCTTCCGTTAAAATCAATTGTTTCATTTTGGTCAAACCCATACCAAGTTACAGCTGTATAATATGGAGTAAATCCACAAAGCCATCTGTCATAATTTTCATCAGTTGTACCAGTTTTAGCAGCAACATCTACACCAGAAATTTTACAATAGGTAGCCGTTCCATTATCTCCAACAACTGGTTGTGTTAAAATACTTTTTAAAATATATGCAACTTCTTTAGAAAATACTCTTTTACTTTTTTGTTTGCTCTCTAGTGCTTTAGAACCATTTTTTCTATCTATTTGTGTATAGAAAGTAGGTTCTATATAAACGCCGTCATTTGCAATTGTACTATATGCTCCCGCCATCTCTAATGGGCTAATACCTTTATCTAATCCACCTAAAGCTAGAGGTAAGCCTTCATCATTTTCGGTTAAGGATGTTATACCCATCTTTTCTAAATATTTAATAGAAGTTTTTGGTGTTACTTTTTCCATGATTTCTACAAATGGTATATTTTGAGAAGATTCAACAGCTCTTCTTACAGTAATTTCTCCTAAAGGTGTATTATAATCAACCGGATGATATCCATTTTCAAAATCTTGTTCTGTATCATCATAAACAGATGATGCTGTAATTATCTTCTTATCTATTGCTGGTGCAAGTACAGCAAGTGGTTTAATTGAAGAACCTGTTTGTCTTACACTTTGAATTGCACGGTTAAATGGTCGTGCTTCTGTTTTTTCTCCTAAAGCTCCAACACAAGCTAGAACTTGACCAGTTTTATGGTCTATTACCACCATTGCAGCCTGAGAAGAATCCCCGCCATTTTGTGATTTAAGCACATATTTACTTTTCTCACATTCTGTTTCAGTTTCTGATTGAATGTCGCTATCCTGAGTACTATGTATTGTCAATCCTGCCATATTAATATAATTAGTTGCAAATTCTTCTGAAATATTATATTTATCTTCAATATCATTAGTTATTTCTGTAATTAGTGCATCTGTGTGATAAGAATATACACCATTACTTGCTGCTTCAACATTACCTTTTTTAAAATCCAATCCACTTTCTACATTTGAAACAGCTTCATCATGTTCACTTTGAGTTATGTATTCAAGTTCAAGCATTTTATCCAAAACAGTAATTGTTCTATTTCTAATTTTTTCAGAATTATCATTATCACCAAAAGGATTATATGAATTTGGCGAATTATTTATCCCTGCTAAAAATGCACATTCTTCTAAGTCTAGCTCGCTTGCCGATTTATTAAAATAATATTTAGCACCTGCATCTACACCATATATACTTGGTCCAACATATATAATATTTAAATATCCTTCAAGTATTTCTTCTTTAGAAAGTGTAGTTTCTAATAGCCATGCTTTCCACCATTCTTTTACTTTTCTAAATATACTATCTGTATTATCTCCAGTTAAGTTTTTAACTAACTGTTGTGTAATTGTACTTCCTCCAAATGAAGAAGATCCAAAGTGTATTACATAGTTAAATATTGCAGAAGCTGTCCTTTTTATATCGACTCCACTATGCGAATAAAATCTTTCATCCTCAATTGCTACATATGCATTTTTTAAATTATCTGGCATTTCATCATATGTAATATTTGATTTTTTCCTTTCATCACCGAAGTCTTGCAATTGTGTTTCCATCGCTATCAATTACAATTGAGCTTTCGTTTGAAACCATATCTTTAGCAAGTGTTGTCCATGTATGAGCAGATATTCCAAGTGTTACTCCTAATACTAGGATTATCACAGCCATAACTGTTAGAATTACTTTTTTCCTTCTTTTCTTTTTATCTTTTTTAGTTCTTCTTCCTTTTTTGTTTTTATTTTCTTGGTTTATTTGTTTATTCTTGTTTTTTCTCATTTCTCTAACGGCTTTTGGCTCTTCATCTTCATCTAATCGCCTTGACCTTCTTTTTTTCATTAAATCACTTCTTTCTTTTAAACTTTTAAAAGTAATTATAGTATATCATAATCTTGTAAAAATATAAAGTCCAAAACATTGCACAAAATTTTTTAAATATTATTGCTTTTATTTATTTTTGATATATAATAATACATATACAAAGGAGGGCTTAACTTATGATAAGAAGAGAAGAAAATCCAGATTATTTAAATGCTTTTTTAGATTATTCTACAACAATATTAAATAAATCACCTAATAGTATTAAAGAATATAATTATGATTTAGCAATGTTCTTAAAATTCATAAAAATGCATTTTAATCTAACTAAAGAAACTGATTTTAGTAAAATAGAAATTAAGGATTTACCTTATGAAGTAATTAAAAAAATAGAACTTGATGATATTCATGCTTTCTTAGGTTATCTAACAACAACTTTTAATAGTAAAGCAGCAACTAGAGCAAGAAAAATATCTACTATACGTATATTCTTCAAGTACTTATCTCAAGATGCAAGTCAAAAATTTTTATTAGACCATAACCCTGCATTAAATTTGAAAACACCAAAAAAAGATAAAAGACTTCCAAAATACTTATCATTAGATGATAGTAAAAGACTTTTAGATGCAGCTTCTAATGAAGATAATCGAAACCATGAAAGAGACTATGCAATAACTACCCTATTTTTAAATTGTGGAATGCGTCTTTCTGAACTTGTTGGAATCAATGTTAATGATATAGATTTTGATGAATGTAAAATGAATGTTATTGGTAAAGGAAATAAAGAAAGAACAATTTATTTAAATAATGCTTGTATGAAAGCAATTTCAAGTTACTTACAAGTAAGACCAAAAGTAGTAAAACATGATAAAAAGAATTCTGAAAAGGCACTTTTTTTAAGTGAAAGAAAAGAAAGAATTAGTAATAGGACTGTTCAATACATTGTAAATAAAGAACTTATGGAAGCTGGCTTAGACAGTAGAAAATATTCAGTTCACAAATTAAGACATACCGCTGCAACTCTTATGTATCAATATGGAGAAGTTGATATTAGAGCTCTACAAGAACTTTTAGGCCATGAAAGTATTTCTACTACTGAAATATATACACATGTAAATAGTGACCAAGTAAGAAGTGCAGTTGAAAGAAACCCACTTGCTAATTTATAATATGCTGTTTTCTGGGACGAGGTCAAAAAACAACAACTGTTTTTTGACCCCGTCCCGAAAAACAGCTTTTAAATATTAAATAATTTTATATAATATGGTTTCACTTCTGGTACTAAACTATTTAAATATATTGTATTAAAATCTTTATCTTGTATTTTTATATTTGGAAAAGTTTTAATCATTTTTTTATTGCTCCAAACAGTATTTATAAAATTGTCTAATTTCTTATTTTCTTTAACTTTATCATATTTTTCTTTTACTTCTTCTTCATTATAAACGGGAATATTTTTTTCTACCACCATTCTTGTAATAAATTGATCTTGTGCATATACCGTTGCGACACAGTCAATTAATAAAAATATTATTATAGTACTAACAGCTGTTTTTAGTACCTTTCTTGATATTTTTTCTTGCAACCAATTACAAAATTTATCTATTTTAGGATTTACTATTCTTACTAAAAATACAGTTAAAATTCCCCAAAATATAGAATAAAGTAAACATACTCTACCATTTATATTCAATATCTTACCTGAATAATCCCACCAATTTGTTTCCAAAATAGCTTCTATTAAAAAGCTTAGTATATATTCTGTTAAAGTTCCAATTATATATCCACCAATAAATAAGGTAAAATTATTTTTATCAAAATATTTAGCAAATAATATGATAAAAACTGCCCCTACACCATAAATTCCAAGAAATGGTCCATATAAAAAGCTTTGTCTAGATTGCCACATTCCCATTGTAACCATTGCAAATAGTGTTTCTATAATGTAGCCTAAAACACTATAAATAATAAAATAAGTAAAAATTTTCCATATTCTAATACCTAATATTTTATATTCTAATTTATCGGTTTTTTCCATACTTTCTCCTAGATTAACTCTTTTAATTCTTCCATTTTCTCATGATAGAAATTAATTGCATCATTATAAACCTCTTTAGATTCCAAGTCTACATCTACCATTTTTAACAAATCAATAGATTTTTTAGAACATCCTTGTTTTAACATTTCAATATACTTCTTAACAAAAGGTTCTCCTTGTTTTAATATTTTATTAGCAATGCTAATTGCTGCAGATACTCCAGTTGCATATTTATATACATAGAAATCTGTATAAAAATGAGGAATTCTTGCCCATTCATATTTAATATTTTCGTCTACTATCATATTATTTCCAAAATAATCTTTATTTAACTGGTAATAAATCTCATTTAAATCTTCAGAAGAAAGTGTTTCATTATTTTCGATTTTTTCATGAACAATTTTTTCAAATTCTGCAAACATTGATTGTCTAAATAATGTTGCTCTAATCATCTCTAATAATTCATATATTAATTCTGCTTTCTTTGTTTTATCTTTTTCATTGTTTATTTGGTAATCGCTAAGTAATATTTCATTTACGGTTGATGCTACTTCTGCTGTCATAATTGTATAATCTGCATCTATAATTGTTTGGTTTGAGCTTGAATAGTATGAATGCATGCTATGTCCTAATTCGTGTGCTATTGTACTTACATCTCTTTTACTATTTACAAAATTTAATAATACATATGGGTGAACACTATATATTCCCATACTATATGCTCCACCTTTTTTATTAGGTTTTGCAAAGACATCTATCCAGTTATTGTCAAATGCTTCTTTTAGCTTATTTGAGTATTCTTCTCCCATAACAGATAAAGCATTTTCCACTTCTTTTCTTGCATCTTCATATGTTATTTCATCTTTTTCTTGTTCAAATGGATTTACATATAAATCATACATATGGAATTCTTCTTTATTTAGGATTTTCTTTTTTAAGTCAATAAATTCATGATTTATATGAAGTCCATCATGTATTGCTTCTATTAATGAATCATAAACTTTAAGAGATGCATCATCATTTAATACTGCTCTTTCTAAACTAGATTTATATTTTCTAAGTTTTGCAGTAACTGAAGATGATTTTACATTTGCTAAATATAGTTCTGTAATTGTATTTACAAATTTTCTATATTGCTCATACATAAGATTAAATGCTTGTTTTCTAACATTTTCATCTTGGCTTTTTAAGTAAAGAGTATAATTACTTTCTGTTAACTCTACTTCTTCCCCATATTCATTTACTAAATTTCCAAACTTAAATTCTGCATTTGTTAAAATATCAAATGTATTTTCAGGTGCTGAAAACAATTCTGAATAATTGGCAAGTAGATTTTCTTCTTCCTTACTTAGTATATGTTCTTTTTCTTTTAGTATATCTAATATATCTCTTTTATATCTATCTAGCCTTCTATCTTCAGATAAATATTTCTCAACCAATCCATTTTCACTATATGTTATTTCTGGTGTTATAAAAGATGTTTTTGTACTAAATTCTGTTCCTAAAGATTCTACTTCTTTATATAATTTTATTCCTTCTTGATTTGACATATCTAGGTTGTAAAATAACATACCATATCCATATAATTTTTCATATTTTTCTAATGCTTTTTCATATAAATTATAACAATTATAAAGATTGTCAGCTGTACTGCATAATTTTCCTTGATAAGTACTGATACCTTCCAAATCTTTTTCTAATTCCTTTTTTGTTTTATCAAATTCTTCTCTATCTTTAAATATTTCTTTTAAGTTCCAATCATATTTTGAATTCATAATTTACCTCCTGTATTATATTTATATTTACCTATTTTTATTTTAGATTATTCTTTATCTTGTAAATTTCTTAAATTATATTTTTCCCATAACCTTTTACTCCTAACTGTTTAATTTTATACTAATAATCTATCATAAATATATTATTTTTACAATAATATTATCATAAGAAAAAAGAGCAAAATGCTCTTTTGAAATTCTAATTTTTTTAATTCTTCCATTTTAACTTTTAGAAATAACTTTTTTACAAATAATTCAAGCAAAAAGGATAGGATTTTTTCCTATCCATATCTTTATAATAAAATTGGACTTATTTGCTCACCATCTAGAGCAAACTTTATAGTCTTTATTAAGTAATTTTCATCAAAAACAATTGATCTTGGCTTTGTTATTGGATTATCTTGTCTAAATGGAACAAAGTAATAATTTCTTCTATTTAATAATTTACCAATGTTTTCTGCATTTCCACTTAAGCCATTATTAGTAGATGGTGCAATAACAAGAGGCCTATCATTTCTTAAATGAGATTTACAAGCCATTGCAGCCGGTGTGTCTATTATATCTAAGGCAAGTTTTGCCATTGTATTACCTGAGCAAGGAGCAACTACCATTATATCTGTCATTTTTTTAGGGCCTATTGGCTCAGCTCCTTGTATTGTATGAATTATTTCTTTCTTTGTTATTTCTTCGATTTCCTTTATAAAATCTTTAGCTTTTCCAAATTTTGTGTCTAAATTATAGCTATTATAAGACATTATAGGAATAATTTCTGCTCCTTCTTTTTCTATTAATTCTTTCATTTTAGGAATTGTCTTTTTAAATGTACAAAATGAGCCTGTAAGAACAAAACCTATCTTTTTTCCATATAACTCCAATATATTTCCTCCTTCCATATAAGCTTTATATATCATATGAAAAAAGGAGATTTTTCGACATTTATTTTTTAACAACTAGAATATAATTTTTTACATTTCATATTTGTACTTTAATCAAGAAAAGACACTACTAAAAACTCTAGTAGTGTCTTTTTATTCCCTATCTGTTTCTTTAATTATTTTAAATAATCTTTCGTTTTTATAAATTCTTTCTCGTCCTATTTTCTCAGAGGTTAGAAAACCTAATCCAACTAATGTATCAAGATATTTTATTTATAGCCTTGCCAAATAGCAGCCCTATAATCGACAACTTCTTTAGCTGCTGGACTAGTATCAGAAGGCTTAATCATTGCTTTATAAATTTCATCATGAGTTGTAACTATATTTTCTATTCCAGAACTTGTTTTTGCTTCATTTATCATTATAGCATTTATCAATATGTTTTGATTCGGCATTGTTTGTGCAATACCTTTTAATTCTGCTAAAGCCCTACTTGTTCTAGATAATTGTTTTAGAACTTTTTTTGTTTTTATATCTTTTTTATAGGTAACATCTCTAATTTTTTTCCATTGTTTCACCTTCTTATATAAAACCGGAAGATTTTTCGATTTTCTTCCGGTATTGTGTAAATGCCAGAATTTTTTTCCGGTATTCTAAGACGTCATAATTCAACTTATGAATTAGCCATATTTGCTATATATTCTTATAGAACTTTATTATTATATTTTCTATTGTAAATATAACCATTTTATCTAATTATCTCACTTTCAAAATATCTTTCTTGAAATTCTGTTAAAGCTTCTATTTGCTCGTTTGAGTAGTTTCTACTTTCCGGAACAATAATTAATTTATCATCATTTTCATCTTTTCTTCTAATAACAGCAATACACTTACCTTTAAATTCCTTTATTGGCTCGAAAATACCTAAAACATAACAATCAAGTTCTTCCCCATCTCCACTAACTGTATTTGGTACATAGCCATAATTTACGGTATAAATCATATCCCATTTAGGATGTTTAGAGCCTAGAGGTCTATCTATTTTTACTTTTACTATTTTACCGATATAATCTCTACTATCCATATTTTCCCTCTTACTTTTATTATTTTTTCTTTGCAATAACATTAAGTATGTGCCAATGTTTTTCTACTCCTAAAGCTGTTTTTCCGTCTTTTTCCATTTCATTAAAATCAATTATTTCAAAAGAAGGAAACAAATCTATTACTTCTTCTTTAGAAAAGAATGTCATATTAGGTCTATTAGTCCAAGTATCATTCTTACCAAAAAAATTTCCTACAAAATATCCTTCTTTCGAAATAGAATTTATAATTTTATCCCATAAGTCATTAAAATAATCTCTTTTACAAAAAGATAAGCTTAGGTTTGCAACTAATAGATTACAAGGTTTTAAAATTACATTTTTGAAATCTTGTACCTCAAATTCTAAAGAACTTTGTTCTTGTTCATTTAAATAATTTCTAATTATCTTTTCAGTATCTTCTTTATCAATTGCTGTAACTTTCCAGCCATTTTTTATTAAAAATATAGTATCATTTCCTGCTCCACAACCTAAGTCTATACAATTTCCTGGCTTTACTTTCATACCTATAAATTCTCTTACATTTTTTCTAGCAATAGAATTTTTAGTTTTTTCATAATAATCAAAAGAATTTTTCATATTTATCACCTAATATATAATATCATATTTTAATAATTTTTTAAATACAATTAAATGGTGAATATTATTGAAAAGGACTCAAAAATTTTTAATAAATGGCTCTATACTTACAATAACAGCATTAATTACTAGAAGTATAAGTATGGTGTTTAATATTTATGTTTCAAATAAAATAGGTTCAGAAGCAGTGGGCGTATTTTCTCTCGTTATGTCTGTATATATGTTTTTTATAACCCTTGCAACTTCTGGTCTTAGCCTTGCTTGTACATATTTAGTATCTCAGGAGTTTGCAAAAGATAATTACTTAGAAGGCTTAAAAGCTGTTAGAAGCTGTCTTTTATTTGCTATTTTTTTGGGATTAGGAAGTAGCATAATATTAATTTTATTATCTTCCATAATATCTACAACCTGGCTAAATAATAGAGTATCCTCTACTCCATTTTACTTAATTGCAATAGGGCTTCCTTGTATTGCTATATCATCAGTAATAAATGGATATTTTTCAGCCGTAAGAAAAGCCTATAAATCTGCTATTTCACAAACTCTAGAACTTGGAGTTAAAATAATAATTAGTATTATTTTATTACAATATTTTTCTTTAAATAGTGTTGAAACAGTTTGTATTTGTTTGGTTTTAGCAGATGTAATTTCTGAAGTATTTTCTTGCACATTTTTATTTATATTATATAAAATAGATAAAAGTTTTTTTAATAAAAGAGCTAAAATAACAGGAATAAGTTATAAAAGAAAAATCTTAAATATAACCCTTCCTGTTTCAATAACTTCTTATATACGTTCTGGACTTTCTACTTTAAAGGAATTTATTGTGCCTAATAGATTAGTTTTATTTGGTTTGCCTTACACTTTAGCTTTATCAGAATATGGAAGAATAACAGGAATGGCTATGCCTGTTATAATGTTTCCAACTGTTTTTATTAGTTCTTTTAGCTCTTTAATTATACCTGAATTTTCAAGTTTACTTGCAAAAGGATATAAGAAAAGAATACTTTCCGTTAGTCATAAAATTTTTATAATAGCAACATGTTTTTCATTATTGGTAAGTATTATTTGTTTTGTTTTTGCAAATAATTTGAGCTTAAGTCTATTTCAAAATTTAGAGTCTGCAAAATACATAAGGATGCTTTCTCCTTTAATTTTGCTTATGTACTTAGATAACATTATAGACAATATGTTAAAAGGCTTAAATATGCAATTTAACGTTATGCTATGCAATATAGCAGACTTAGTTATAACAATTAGTTTATTATATTTCTTACTTCCTGAACTTGGTGTAACTGGCTTTATCATTTCTATATATGTAAGTGAAATATTTAACTTTACAGTAAGCTATTTACAACTAAGAAAGGCAACTAAATAATATTGGGACGTTTTCTTTAACGTCCCAATTGCTTATTTTATTAATACTTCACATTTAATATCATCATTTAAGTTTTCTTTAAATATTTCTTCATCTTCTTTAGTTCCTACTATTAATCCATAATGAATTGGAATAGCAACTTTAGGCTTAATTTCATTTACTAATGTTGCTGCTTCTTTTGCTGTCATTGTATAAGTTCCACCAATTGGAACAAAAGCTACATCACATTTTACTTTTTTGTTTTCTTCTATTATGTCGGTATCTCCCGCAATATAATAAACTACATTGTCTAAAGTAATTATATATCCAATCCAGTTATTTGCTCTTGGATGAAAGTTTTTATTTACATTATATGCTGGTATTGTTTTAAACTTTATGCCGTTTACTTCATATTCCTCATTTGGCTTAACAGTTAAGATATTTTCTTCACTAAATCCTAATTCCATGCTTTTATCATATACATCTTCTGGAATTACTATTTTAGTTGTTTCTTTTTTAACCTTTAAAATATCTTCTTCTGAAAAATGGTCATAATGAGAATGTGTTATAAATATTACATCTGCATCATTATAATTTTCATTTACTTTATATGGATCAAAATATAAAACTTGTCCTTTCTCAAATTTAATTGAACTATGGCATAGTACCTTAATATTTTCTAACATATAAATTCCCCCTTGTCTTTAATTAATTTTTCTAAAACAAAAGCTACTCCATCTTCATTATTAGTACGAGTTATATATTTTGCTTTAGATTTCACTTCATCATTTGCATTACCCATTGCAACACTTAAACCTGCCATTTCAAACATTGAAACATCATTATAATCATCTCCAATTGAAATAGCATCTTTTAAATCAATATTTAAAGCTTCGCACATATTCTTTACACCAAATCCTTTTGAAGTTTTTTCATCTGCTATATCAAAATATGTAACTTCTCTTGGTTTTTCTTTTGGATTAGTTAAAGATTTTGACTGATTTTTTATCCCTACATTTTCTATCTTTTCTACACAAGGTTTTAAATCTCTAATTTTTTCAAAACTTCTATCTTGAAATAAACATTGCATAACATCTAATTTTTCTACAAAGTTTTCAATTGGCTCATCTAACAAAGTATCATATTCATTATCTGTTTCCTTTAATACAAATCTTCCCTTTTCTGTATTCATAATAAAATTAATATCATTTTCTTTTGCCATATAATACAAATTTATACAAGCTTCTTTTTTCATTGGATTTTTAAATATGCATCTATTTTCTTTATAATTATATCCATAAGCTCCATTTGAAGTAATTATATACTCACTTGCAGAGCACATTTTACTTACCTCAATAGTACTTCTGATAGGCCTTCCAGAGCATATTATTACTTTTATTCCAGTTTCAACTGCACTTTTTATTGCCTCTTTTGTTCTATCTGATATTTCACCAAAATCATTTTTTAACGTTCCATCTATATCTATAAAAACAACTTTATACAATTACCTCATCTCCCTATTCTTTATTATTTTTAACTTTCTCTATTAAATTTTTATTAAATTCAAACCTTTCTTCTTTTCTTTTTAATCTTCTTTTTGAAATTCTTACTTCATGATAAGAAATTATTACTAAGAAAATTAAAAGAACAAGTAAAGTTACTTTGCTTTTCAAAATTTTCATCATTTTTCCGAATCTAGGTAACCTAAATAAATATTTTCCTTCTATATCTTGGAATTTAACTGGTGTTCTATCATCTAGCTTATTATTATCTCCTTTTGTTATATATACATCTTCCCCATTTCGTTCTTCTATTCTTACTATTCTATGTGTATTTATATAATCCCCTGTTTTAAAAGATATAACATCTCCTACTTTTAAATTTTCTTTTGATGTATCTACTATAAAAATCACATCATCTGTCATAATTGTAGGTTCCATACTTTCCGATACTATAATAAAACTTTTTATTCCAAGAAAACTTGGTAACTCATTCGGATTTATATATGATTCTATTATTAAAGTTACATTAAATATAATTAAAAATAATATAATTATACAGATAATTGTACTAAGTATTTTACCTAATCTATATAAATTCTTACTTGATTTATCAAAATCGCTAAGTTTATACACTTCTTTTTTCCTTTCTCTTATGTATCTTAACTATAATAAATATAACATATCACAACAAGCATTTCAATAAAAATTTCTATCTTTATTTTTAAATAATAATAAACTCTTTTTTACATGTAAAATTTTATTGTAAGCTCAAAGAATATTAAAAAATCATTTGACATATAATAAAAAAGTTCATAGAGTGTTCCGAAAAAATCAAATGAGTGGTAGCATTTGATTTTTTCATTTTATAAAAAAGATGCTATAGTCGTGGTAGTCTATAGCATCTTTTAGGCTAGCTAAACCTCATCCTGTCTATGGCAATCTCGATTGTTGTCGTTTTGTACTTTATCAAGAGCTACTTGACTTAAGTCTTTTTCTTTTTGTAAAAGTAATTCCACTAGACGCCATATTAAATCAGAGTTGTTCATTCGTGTTCCTCTTTTCCTAAAGATTTCCTTTGAAAAGGATTTTATTATTATATAATAATTTACCAATCAATACAAATAGTTACATTTTCATAGTTTAACATTTTATAACTTTTCTGTGCTTTTCTCTAAATCCTTACATACTGTGAGCGTTTATGACCTTCATAAAATAATTTTAGATAAAAAATAGCAAAAAAACTATTAGTTTTTATAAAAAATAAGCTAAAATTTTTTAAAAATATGTAATAAAAATGTAATATTATTTTTATTTACTAAATAACATTTTATGGAGTATAATAGATTTAAGTAATAAAAAATATACTTTTATTTAGGAGAACAAAATGGATAATGATACTTTAATTGTTTCTGAGAAAGACCAGAAAGCATATTTACCATATAAATATGATGATATAGAAAAAATTTATAATGAAAATAAAGATAAATATGTATCAGTGCAAGATGTTATAAATAAAGAATATATCTTGCCTTTAAATAGATTTAAACATTCTGTAAGTTCTAGATTTAGAGAGACTATAAACTTAGTACTTCATAAAGAAAATCAATCTATTTTTAAAGCTTTAGACTTAGCTTTTGAACTTATGTTTCAATACAATCTAAATCCTATTATAATTGCTGCTTGTAGGAATCTAGAAGAACTTGATATTTATTTAGACTGTTTAGAAGAAAATGAATTATTTGATTTTAGATGTTTTAAAATAAAATTTGAAGTAGCTCCAAAAATTTATACAAGTAAAAAGCCTAAATTTGCTTAGGCTTTTTCTTTGTTTTATCCGGCTTATATAAACTATATTTTAAATCTTCTTTACTATACTGAGATGGTTTTAATCCAACTCTCCCCTTCATATAATCTATTAATAACACTGCTGCAATAGTTGTAATACATCCAATTATTATAAATGTATTTGCTGTTGTTGTTACTTCTAGAAGCATTGCACAAATAAGTGAAACTATTGCAGTTATCAGGTTTGACGATAAATTCCTTAAAGCTGTTAATTTCGGTCTTATTTTTCTATTCGTAAAATTATTTAGGTAACGTGCAAGCAAAGCCCTATATGGGCCTTTTGCAGCATATTGTATTAAGAATAACAATACTACTAATATTAGTGATGATTTAGATAAAGCATCTTTTCCAATAAAACCAACTAATATACAAGAAACTGTAGTAGGAATAGTTAACACTGCTATTGTTTTATTCCTAAATATTTTATGTATTTGTTCGCTATATCTTGCTGCTATTGCTGCTGCAAGCTGTAAAATTGCAAATATAATTCCAAAATATGCTTCTGGTACCTGCATTTCAGTAAGCATACTACTTCTTAAATCAACAATTCCCATAACTAATCCTAAAAATAATGCATTTGACAATATTAATAATTTTACTCTACTAGATTTTATAGAAAATTTCATTGAATCTTTTATTTGTCCTATATACTCTTTTAATGATACTGGTTTTACTTTATCTTCTACAATTACCGTATGTCTAAATTTAAATGAAATAATAGTTGATAACACGCAACATAAAAAACATAATATCATTGGAATATAACCATTTATTGCATATGTAAATCCTGCAATTATAGAAGATATTGCATCAAATAGATAAAAATATGATGATGATTTTCCGGTCTATTGTAGCAAACACTCTCCCTCTTTTTTTACTTACAGGTAGTGAATCATATAATATATTTGATTCACATATTCCTTTTATTGAATATCCTAAAGCATATATAAATTGTATTAATAATAATTCATAATAATTCTGCATAAAAATCATTGCTAAAATACTTGCACTATATAATACGTTTCCTATTATTAAACAATTCTTTTTCCCTATTCTATCTACTAAACTTGTTACTGGTAGCTGCCAAAATGTATTTGCTAAAGTATAAAATGCATCTGCAAATAATACTTGTGATGCTGAAAATCCTTTTATTTGTGTTAAAAATAAGAATATAATAGGAAAATAGAATAATAAATCCCAAGAAACAGTTTTATATATAGGAAATATTCTAACATTTTTCTTTTTATGTCTTATCATTTTTCTTTCTTTTGTTTCTTTCATACTATCTCCTTTTACTTAGGCTATAATAACAAAAATCTAAAATTTTGACAAGTTTTTTATAATAATTTTTCTTGTTTTAGATAAAATAAAATTATGAACCAGATATTAATTACAAATTTAAATGATGATAATAATAACAAATTGAATAATGATAATTCAAATAATAATAAAATAGATAATAATATAAATAAGAGTCCATATAAAAATTTTTTTAAAATACAATTTGCTATATCTATTATAATTATTATTACCACTATTTCTTTTTCTACTTATTATTTTTATTCTCTTAAAAACAAAGAAAGAATTTCACAAAACTTAATTGGTAATTATAATATTTATAAACTTTATGCAAATACACAAACACAGGAAGAAGAAAACACAGAAAATAATCTTTTTGGTATTATTGAAATTCCAAAAATTAGTCTCTATTATCCTGTTTTTTCTAACCTGACAGAAGAAAATTTAAAAGTTGCCCCTTGTAAGTTTTATGGGACAAATTTAAAAGAAAATACTAACATTTGCATTGCTGGGCATAATTATAACAATGACATGTTTTTCAGCAAAATAAACCAATTATCTCAAAATGATGAAATCTTTATTTATGATAATACAGGTATTAAATACACATATCTAGTTACACAAAATTATGAAGTTAAAGAAGAAGACCTTTCCCCTATTTATAATTACAATAAAAATGAAAAAACTTTAACTCTTATTACTTGTAACAACTTAAATAGTAATAGATTTATTATTAAAGCATTGCAAATAACTTCATAGATATTTAAGAATTTGTTATTATAAAATAAAATCAAAAATAGATTGAATGATATTTAAAATAAAAAAGAGTAGAATATTCTACTCTTATATATATATAAATTTATTAACTAAATATTTCTATAATCTTTAATTTTCTTATAAGCATATACAGCTGATATACCAAATATAACTACTAATGCAGCTATTGGAAGTGAATCTCCTATACCTGTTTTTGGTAAGTTTGTACTATTATAAGTACTAGAACTATTAGTATTAGCTCTATTAGTGCTATTTGTGTTAGCTCTATTTGCTGAATTTCCTGTATTTGTTGAATTTCCTGTGTTACCTGTACCTGCATTGTTTGTATTACCTGTACCTGCATTATTTGATGTATTATTACCTAATAATGAACCTGTCATATCTTGAAATCCATCTGCTGCGTTAACTGTTGTAGTCATTAAAATTACCATTACACTTAAAACTAAAATTGAAAATACTTTTAATAAATTTGATTTCTTCATATTGATTTCTCCTCTACCTTTTAGATTTTTTTATTATTATTTGTACAACCACTAATTATTATACCATTTTTTAAAACATATTTCAAGCAATTGCAACAAAATAACAAAAATTAAGTTTTTTCTTACGTTCTTCGCTTATTATTTTATACTTAAAAATATATTTCGTCAATAGCTTTTTAATTTTTTTATTTTACATTTATATTACAGAAATATTACATATTAATTTTTAAACATTAAACTTAAATAGAACAATATCCCCATCTTGCATAACATATTCTTTTCCTTCTTGGCGAACTAGTCCTTTTTCTCTTGCTGCAACCATACTACCACATTGCATTAAATCATCAAAAGAAACAACCTCTGCCTTTATAAATCCTCTTTCCATATCAGAATGAATCTTTCCTGCTGCTTGTGGAGCTTTAGTTCCTTTCTTTATTGTCCATGCCCTTACTTCTGGTTCTCCTGCTGTTAAGAAAGACATTAAACCTAGTAAATCATAAGATTTTTTAATAACTTTATCTAAACCTGATTCTTCTAATCCTAAGGCTTCTAACATTTCTTTTTTGTCATTATCATCTAATCCAGATAATTCTTCTTCAATTTTAACACATAATGGAATAACTTCTGCATTTTCTTTAGATGCATATTCTCTTACTTTTTGTACCAGAGGATCATTTTCTGCATTCTCTATTTGATCCTCTGAAATATTTGCAATATAAAGAATTGGTTTAGTTGTTAATAAAAACATATCTTTAACTAATTTTTCTTCATCTTCGTTATAGTCTAATGCTCTTGCAGAAATTCCATTTTCTAAGTTTTCTTTTATTCTTTCTAATAAATCAACTTCTTCTTGATAACTTTTACTTGCCTTTAAATTCTTTTTAGCTTTATCTAATCTTTTATTTACAGTTTCAATATCTGCAAAAATTAATTCTAAATTAATAGTTTCAATATCACGTATTGGGTCTATGCTTCCATCTACATGAACAATGTTACTATCATTAAAACATCTAACAACTTCGCAAATAGCATCTGTTTCACGTATATGTGATAAAAATTTATTTCCAAGCCCTTCACCTTTACTAGCACCTTTAACTAAACCTGCAATATCTACAAACTCAATTACAGCATGTGTAACTTTCTCTGGGTTATACATTTTAGTTAAAGCATCTAGTCTTTCGTCAGGAACAGGAACAACACCAACATTTGGTTCTATTGTACAAAATGGATAATTTGCACATTCTGCTCCAGCTTTAGTAATACTATTAAATAATGTACTCTTTCCTACATTTGGAAGCCCTACAATTCCTAATTTCATTTTTATCTCTCCTATTTCTTTTAAATGTTTTTAAGCTTTCTTTATTCTATTTTTATTTTTTGTTTTTAACTTCTTCTAAAACTTTATTTTTAAATTCTTCTATACCCATTGTTCCTATATCTCCATCTTCTCTAGAACGTATAGAAACTAAATTTCCTTCAACTTCTTTTGGCCCTATAATTAACATATAAGGTATTTTATGAAGTTGTGCCTCACGAATTTTATAACCTGTTTTTTCATTTCTATCATCAACCTCTACTCTTATACCAACCTTAGCAAATTCATCTTTTAATTTATGACAATAATCATGTTCCTTATCTGTAATTGGTAAAATTCTAACTTGTATTGGTGAAAGCCATAAAGGTAAATTTCCTTTTGTTTCTTCTAATAAGAATGATATAAATCTATCAGAAGAACCAAGTATTGCTCTGTGAATAACAACTGGTCTATGTGCTTTTCCATCTTCTCCAATATATTCTAGTTCAAATCTTTCAGGAAGAGCAAAGTCTAATTGACAAGTTGGTATAGTTACATCATGATTTAGAGCTGTTCTTATTTGTATATCAATTTTTGGTCCATAGAATGCTGCTTCTCCTTCTGCTTCGTAAAAGTCTATATTTAATTCTTTTAGAATTTCTCTTAATTGATTTTCTGCTGTCTCCCACATTTCATCATTATCAATATATTTTTCTTTATTATTTTTATCTCTTAAAGATAATCTATATTTAAAACTAGATGCTGGGAAACCAAAATCTTTTTGATAAACTTCTTTAATTAGATTTAAGATATTTCCAACTTCTTCTTTAATTTGGTCTGGTCTTACAAAAAGGTGAGCATCATTTTGACACATTTCACGAACTCTTTCTAATCCACAAACACTTCCACTTGCTTCATATCTAA
Organism: uncultured Clostridia bacterium; assembly: GCA_944386735.1. Lineage (GTDB taxonomy): Bacteria > Bacillota > Clostridia > TANB77 > CAG-508 > CAG-269. The sequence goes on along the minus strand of CALXCH010000006.1, from coordinate 1,070 downwards.
AGTCATGTGCAAGCTCACCAATTCTAATTGGTAAGTCACGATATGAACGCATTTTACTCTTATATATTAACATATGATGAGGACAGTTCATTGGTCTTAAAACCATCTCTTCATTATCCATTTTCATAGCTGGAAACATATCTTCTTTATAATGATCCCAATGGCCACTTACTTTGTATAATTCAACATTTGCAAGTGATGGAGTATATACATGTTCATATCCTAAAGATATTTCTTTATCTTGAATATATCTCTCTAAAATCATTCTTATAGTTGCGCCATTTGGTAAATACATTGGAAGTCCTGCACCAACTAATTTATGAGTCATAAATATTTCTAAGTCTTTACCTATTTTTCTATGGTCTCTTTGTTTTGCTTCTTCTAAAAATTGTAAATATTCTTCTAGCATACTTGCTTTAGGGAAAGATATTGCATAAATTCTTTGAAGCATTTTATTTTTTTCATTACCTCTCCAGTAAGCTCCTGAAGAAGATAATATTTTAACAGTTTTAATTTTACCAGTACTAACTAAATGAGGTCCAGCACAAAGGTCTGTAAAATCTCCTTGTTTATAAAAACTAATTTCTTCACCTTCTGGTAAATCTTCAATTAGTTCAACCTTATAAGGTTCATCTTTCATTAATTCTAAAGCTTCTTTTTTAGGCAAAGAAAATCTTTCAATTTCTAAATTTTCTTTAATAATTTTTTTCATTTCTTGTTCAATATTTGCCTTATCTTCATCTGTAAATGGTTTTTCTACATCGAAATCATAATAAAAACCATTTTCAATAGCTGGTCCGATTGCAAGTTTAACATTAGGAAATAATCTCTTAACAGCTTGCGCCATTATATGAGAAGTTGTATGCCAATAAGCTTTTTTCCCTTCTAAATCATCTTCTGAAAAAGTATGAATAACTAAAGAGCAATCTTCTTGTAATTCATATCTTAAGTCTTTAACCTCACCATTTACTTCTCCACAAGTCATATTTCTTGCTAAACCTTCACTAATTTTTTTAGCAACATCAAAAATGCTGCATCCTTTTTCGACCTCTAAAATAGATCCGTCTTTT
>CALXCH010000005.1 GCA_944386735.1 uncultured Clostridia bacterium | reverse complement strand
GTTATCACTAACGCAATTAAAGTAATTCCTTTTTTGTTTATAATCCATTTTCTTAAATTCTTCATTTTAATTCACTCCCTTTATTTTTTCTTTTGCTTTTTTAATTATAAATAATTCACAATAATTATAATATTAAAAGTCGACCATTGTTTGCGAACAGTCGCAAATATTCCCATTTCTACTTTGATATAATTTTCATATTAAAAAGAGGTGGGTCTATGCAACTTTCAGATGCTGTGCAGAAGAGAATTATAAATCTCTGTAAAGAGCAAAAAATAACAATAAATAAATTATCAACTAATTCTGGCTTATCATATTCTACAGTTTTTAGTATATTTTATGGAAAAAGTAAAAGTCCAAAATTAGCTACTATATTACATATATGTGAAGGATTTAATATTGAATTAACTGATTTTTTCAATGACCCATTATTTAAAGATGTTGAGTTTGAAGATGAATAAAAAGCAAATACTTTTATGTGATAGTAATTGCTTTTTATTTTTTGTTTAATTTATTTAATATTTCTTAAGTGAATTTTCTCGACGGCGTCGAGAAAATGTTAAAATCTGTAAAATTGCTTTACTTTTTTACTAAAATATGATATATAGTATATATTCTTTAAGTCAGATTGTTTTTAAAATAAGAAAATATTTTTTAGCTAAATTCTTTTTAATTTATAATCAATTAATCAAAAAGAAATCCATTTTTTACCTATTTTAAATTTGTTGAAGTGCCTATTTCTTATAGTTTATTCATTGTGTTTTCAAGTTCTAAATCATTTTATTATTTACAAATTTTGTAATTGTCTCGACAGTGTCGAGACAATTCGGATAAGTACTTCTTATTTAATATTATCACTATTTAATTAAGTTTTCATATTTTTATTTTCAATTGAAGTGCAAAATCTATTATTTCCAAATTTGCAATTGTTTCGACGGCGTCGAAACAATTTAGACAAGTATAGCTTATTTAATTATCATCAATATTAATAAATTTTTATATTTTTATTTCTAAACCAAAAAAAATAGTTTTAATATTTATTTTTTAAATTTTGCCGACGCCGTCGGCAAAATTCAAATAAGTATATCTTATCCGAATATTATTTCTATTCATTAAACTTTTATATACTTATATCTTTCCTTATAACATAATTAAAATTTAATTAAATGTGTCGTCGTATATTCTCTCTCCTATTAAAAAATACATCTAAATATTTTTATTTACTTTAAATTAAAACTTTTTGACTTATAAAAAATCAGTAAATTTTTAAAATAGAAAGAAGGTAACAAATGAACGAGAACTAGAAAAAAATAATAATATAAATAATTTATACATCAGAATAGTTTATCTTATAGAAGACGCTAAAAGAAATGTAGTAACAAATGTAAACAGAGAAATGACATTATTATATTGGAAGATAGGAAAAGACATAACAGAAAATGTACTAAAAAATGAGAAAGCAGAATATGGAAAGTCTATAATAAAAGAGTTAAGCAAAAGACTTATAATAAATTATGGTAAAGGATATAGTGAAAGAAATTTATTTAAGATGATAAAATTTTATGGTTGTTTTCCAGATTTTGGAATTGTTGCGACACTGTCGCAACAATTGAGCTGGTCTCATTTTGTTGAATTATTACAAATTCAAGATAGTTTAAAGCAAGAATTTTATATTACACTGTGTTTAAATGAACACTGGCCTGTAAAGATTTTAAGAGAACGAATTGGCTCTGCCTTATTTGAAAGAACTGCAATCTCTAAAAAGCCAGAAGAAACAATAAAAAATGAATTACAATTATTAAGAGAGGAAAATAAAATGACCCCAGACTTATTCTTTAGAGACCCTTATGTATTAGATTTTCTTAATTTAAAAGATACATATAGTGAAAAAGATTTAGAAAATGCTATTTTAAGTGAACTAGAAAAATTTATCTTAGAAATGGGAAACGATTTTGCATATATGGGAAGACAAAAAAGAATAACAATAGACGGAGAAGATTATTATATAGACTTACTTTTCTATCATAGAAAAATGAAAAGATTAGTAGTCATTGAACTAAAACTAGATAAGTTTAGACCTGAATACAAAGGACAAGTAGAACTTTATTTAAAATATCTTGATAAATATGAAAAAGCAGAAGGAGAACAATCTCCTGTTGCAATAATATTATGTGCAAGTAAAAGTAAAATGATGACTGAATTACTTGGTTTAGATAGTAGCAATATCCATGTTGCTGAATATTTAACAAAATATGTTCCTACAAAAATGTTAGAACAAAAATTACTTGATAGCATAAAAATAGCAAAAGCACAAATGGAACAAAGAAAGAGATTTAAGAACTCTTAAACCTCTCCCTACTTTTTAATATTTTAATAAATCTTTATCAATTAAATCATATCTCTTAAATATAGTAATTATCATGCTATAAACTAACTTTTTTCCTAAAAGCTCTCTAAATTTTGTAGTCTTTACTTTTCCTTGATCTCTTAAATCTTCTAATTCTTTACCTAATTTATTATATCCATCTACTATGTCATTAAGAGCTTTTTCAAATCTTTCTAATCTATCCATATTTCTATCCTTGTTCTAATTTTTTAGCAAAATCTGCCATTACTTCTGAAATCTTTATTTCTTGAGGGCAAACTGCCTCGCAACTCTTGCAACCTATACAAGCACTTGGTCTTTTATCCTCTGGAAGTGCACTAATCGCCATTGGTGCAATAAATCCTCCACCTGTGAAACTATGCTCATTATATAAAGCAAGTAGTTTTGGAATATCAAGTCCCATTGGGCAATGTGAAGTACAATAACGACATGCTGTACAAGGTAAAACATTTCCTTTAAGCATTTCATTTGCAATTCCTAATAATGTTTTCATTTCTTCATCGTTTAATGGTTTATCTTCACTAAATGTCTTAATATTTTCTTGTAATTGTTCCATTGATGACATTCCAGAAAGAACCATTGTTACACCTGGAATACTTTGTAAAAATCTAAATGCCCATCCAACAGTTGTTTCATCAGGTCTTAAAGCCTTTAATTTACTTTCTTGTTCATCTGGAAGTTTTGCAAGTTTTCCACCTCTTAAAGGTTCCATAACCCAAATAGGAATATTATATTCATTTAATAATTCTACTTTAGCCTTAGCATCTTGGAAGTCATAATCTATATAATTTAATTGTATTTGGCAAAATTCCATATGTTCTCCATAAGCATTTAAAAATCTTTTTAATATATCAAAGTCTCCGTGTATTGAAAATCCTAAATGTTTAATTCTTCCATTTTCTTTTTGTTTCATTAAATAATCATAAATACCATATTTAGGATCCAAATATGCATCAATATTTTTATCATTTACATTATGGAATAAATAAAAATCAAAATAATCTACCCTACATTTCTCTAATTGCTTTTCAAATATTTCTTCTACTTTATCCATATTTGATAAATCATATCCTGGAAATTTAGTTGCTAAATAAAAACTATCTCTTGGATATTTACTTAAAACTTTTCCAATAACTTTTTCTGATTCTCCGTTATGATATCCCCAAGCTGTATCAAAGTAATTAATTCCATTTTTTAAAGCGTAATCTACCATTTTTGCTGTTTCTTCTTCGTCTACTGGTACATCACTATCTACTCCTTTATTAGGTAGTCTCATTGTTCCTAATCCCAAACTTGATAATTTTACACCTTTAAAATCTTTGTATAACATATTCATTCCTCCATTTCTAATTACATCTTTTACTTCTTTAATTTTATTTTTATTTTTGTATTTTTATTATCTAATTTCAACAAAAAAATGTCAACAAACAACGTCCTTTATATTTACTATTTTTTCTCTTTAAGTTTTTATATCTTCTAAGGTAAAATCTATAACTTTTTGTAAATCATTCAAATTTACTTCTACTTGATACCCTATCTTTCCTCCACTAAAAATTATTGTTTCAAAATCTTTAGCTGTTATATCAATTACTGTTTTAAATTGTTTCTTCATTCCTATTGGAGAACAACCTCCATGTATATAACCAGTTAGAGGAAGCAATTCCTTTGATTTTATCATTTCTACACTTTTTTCTTTTACTGCACTTGCTGCTTTTTTTAAGTTAAGCTCTTTATTTACAGGAACTAAAAACACATAATGTTCTTTACTGTGTCCAACAGTAACTAGTGTTTTAAACACTTGATTTGGATTTTCTCCTAAAGTTTCTGCTACATCCATTCCACTTATTACATCTTCATAATGATAAATTTTATAATTTATCTTCTTTTGGTCCAATATTCTCATTACATTTGTTTTGTTTAAATTTTGTTTCATATCATTTACCTCTTTAATTATTTTATACAAATAATATAGCAGAAATAAGAGCAATTATCAACCAATAACTACTCTCATTTATTTTTTAATTACAATTTTATTTTAAATATGTCTTAAAGAATTCTTCTATTTTATCAAATGGGATAATATCTACTTTATCATATAAATCTGTATGAACTGCACCTGGTATAATCATTAATTCTTTGTTATCTGTATATTTACTATTTTCTGTCATATGTTTATACGCATCTTTACTCATATAACAAGAATGTGCTTTTTCTCCGTGGATTACTAAAACTGCACTTCTTATTTCGTTTGTATAATGTAAAATTGGTTGATTCATAAATGACATTGTTCCTGTTACATTCCATCCATCATTTGAATTTAATGATCTTTTATGATATCCACGTTTTGTTTTATAATAATCATAATAATCTTTAACAAAAAATGGTGCATCTTCTGGTAGTGGGTCTACTACTCCACCTGCTCTTTTATATGTTCCTGTTTTATAATCTTCTGTTCTTTGGCTATTTAGTGATACACGAGCGTTATGTCTATCTTCTTCATTATCTTGTGCATCAAAATATCCATTTGCACCTATACGGCTCATATCATACATAGTAGATGAAACAGTAGCTTTAATACGTGTATCAATAGCTGCTGTATTTAATGCCATTCCTCCCCAGCCACAAATTCCAATGATACCGATTTTTTCAGGGTCTACATTTTCTTGTACTGATAAAAAGTCTACTGCTGCTTGGAAGTCTTCTGTATTAATATCAGGTGATGCCATATATCTAGGTGTTCCTCCACTTTCTCCTGTAAATGATGGGTCAAATGCGATTGTCAAAAATCCTCTTTCTGCCATAGTTTGTGCATATAAACCAGATGCTTGTTCTTTTACTGCTCCAAAAGGTCCACATACAGCAATTGCTGCAAGTTTTCCTTCGTATTCTTTTGGCTCATATAAATCTGCTGCTAATGTTATTCCATAACGATTATGAAATGTTACCTTTCTATGATTTACTTTTTCACTTTTAGGAAATGTTTTATCCCATTCTTCAGTTAAATTTAATTTTTCTTCTTCCATAATTTATACCTTCTTTCATAATTTTTTATATTATTCTCTATAAAAGAGTTTAATATCAATTTAATTTTTTATTTTATTTAATAAATATGCCATGTTTTCTCCTAGATTTTTCATGTTTTCCATTCCTTCTTCATCTTTTAAGACATCTCCTGGCATCTTTCCATAAACCATATTCCAGTATATAGACCCTACAAGAAACATCTCTTGATTTAAAAAGAAATGATTTAATGTGTCAATTGCATTTAATGCTCCTGCTCTACGACATGCAACAACTGATGCTCCTACTTTATGTTTTAATAAGCCTTTATTCATATCACCTACAACTCCAGCTCTATCTAGGATTGCTTTCATATTTGAAGATATATCTGCACAATAAACCGGGCTTCCAAGTATAATTCCATCTGCTTCTTTCATCTTATCACAAATTTCAGCAAAACTATCATTTTTAAATGAGCAATTCTTCTTTCCACCACATGTAAAGCATGCCTTACAAGGATTTATTGTAGTTCCAGCAAGTTCAATCATTTCTGTTTCAATTCCGTTTTTTTCTAATTCTTTTAATACAACATTTAAAGCAATTGAAGTATTTCCTTCTTTTCTACTACTTCCATTAATTGCTAATACTTTCATATACCTTCTTCCTTTCTTTCTACCATTTTTATTTTAATACCAATCATGTTTTTCATCACGATTTAAGTTTTGTATTTCTTGCATCTCTTCATCAGTCAATTCAAAGTTATAAATATCAGTATTTTCCTTTATATGCTCAGGATTACTTGAACCTGGAATTACTACAACACCTCTTTGTAAATTCCATCTTAATATTACTTGTGCTGCTGTTACATTATGATTATTTGCAATTTGTACTATTGTTTCATCATTTAAAAGTTCAGATGTATGGCCTCTTCCTCCGAAAGGATACCAACCTTCTACTACTATTCCTTTGCTTTGAATATATGGTACAACATCTAGTTCTTGGTAATATGGATGAATTTCATTTTGTACAACAGCTGGCATAATTGTTATTTGTGGTAAAAATTCTTCTAATTCTTCTATATACCAATTAGAAAGTCCGATAGAACGAACTTTTCCATCTCTTACTGCTTGTTCCATTACTTTATAAGCTTTAACATCATTATTTCCTGGGTGATGTAATAATAATAAATCTATATAATCTACATCTAACCTCTCTAATGCATCATCAATTGCACTTTCTGGGTCATCATATTGACTTGGATATAATTTTGTAGTAATAAATATTTCCTCTCTTGGAACTCCTGAATCTTTTATAGCTCTTCCTATTTCTTCTTCATTATTATACATATAAGCTGTGTCAATTAATCTTACTCCTGAATTTAATGCTGATATTATTGAATTATAACAAGTATCACCTGTTAGGCTATAAGTTCCAATTCCATTTAGTGGCATATCATAACCTGAATTTAATTTAACAGTTTTTGTTTCAAAATTAAATTCATCTTTGCTATTACTATATTGAGTATCTTCTACATTTGCAATGTCTCCTACATTGCCCATATTAGTATTATTAGTTTTTTCTTGGTTTTTATAAATATAAAACATATAACTTAGCAAAATAAGTATAACTACTAAAATTATAGCAATTGTTATAATTACATTTTTCTTCATCCTATTCCCCCTTTCTTACAATTACTTTTCCATTGACATCCATAATAGAATCTTCATTAATAATTTCTCCCACACTGTCAACTGTAATTGTCCCTGATTTTGGATTTTTAATTGAATCTACATGTCCTTTTATATCTGCTTCTACTTCTGAATATTCAAAAGACAAATCACAATCTTCCATTGTACAATTAATTAGTTTCAAATTCTTACAATAGCAAAGTGGTTGTGTCCCAATTATTTTACAATTAATAAGTGTTAATCCATCTGAGAACCATGCTAAATATTCACCTTTAACAATAGAATCTCTTACTGTTACATTTTTACTATGCCAAAATGCATCCTTTGTGTCTAATTTACAATTTGTAATTTCTAGATTTTCCATATATTGAAAAGAATATTTTCCTTGAAATTCTACATTTTCTAACTTTACATTTTTACTATCTAAGAATATATATTCAGATGTGATTTTTGAGTCTTTAACTTCTATATTATTACACTTCCAACCAAATTCTGGTGAAACTATGTTGGTGTTTTTAATTTTTGTATTGCTACACTCTCTTAAAAGTTTTATTCCCTCTAAATCACAATCTTCAATTAATCCATCATGAGAATACCAAATAGGAGCTCTAGTTTTGTCATCAAATGTAGAATTTATTAATTCATAACCTCTTGCATGCCATAATGGATATCTTAATGAAAACTTACTATCTATAACTCTTATATTTCTAGTTTCTTTTAAAACTGATTCTCCATCTTGAGGTCCTGCAAAAGTACAATTTCTTACTTCTGTATCTTTTAAATTATATAATGCTCTTTCTTCATCAAATGTTTTATTTTCTATTATTTCTTTTACTTCCATAATAACACCTTCCTTTATTACTAATTTTCAAATGTTACAGTTACATTTCCACTTCCAACAGCTTCTGCTAATCCTTCTGGATTATCAATATGACCTAATCTTGTATAACTATATGGAGTTGAAAAGCTATCATAAAATAATACTAAACAATCTGAACCATATAGCATTAAATCACCTGTATTAATATTCCCTACTCTTATGCTATTTGTTGGCATGCTTTCATCAAAGTAATAATATTTTTCATTTCCGTGTAATTCGCTCATACTTATTGTTAATGGTAATTTATTTAGTAATTCTCTTGTTGTTGCATTATCCTCCAATGTTGCTGTAAAATTCTTATTTCCTATTTTTATATTTAATTTCATACTTTCTTCTCCTCCTTCACTATTTTCATTATTATTAATTTCTTCATTTGCATTTTCTAAATTGTTATTGTTTGTTACTTCATTATTAGTATTTACATCTTCTTGACTAGAATTCACATTTGTTTCTATATTACTATTATTCGTATTTGTTATTACATTTTGAATTATATTTTCATTTTCTTCGTTATTTAAATACGAGTTAAACAAAATTAATAATAATATTGCAAACAAGAGTAAAATCATTGTAATTATTATTATTGTTCTTTTTCTCACAAAACCACTTCCTTAAACATTTTTATAGTTATTATTTTTTAAATCCAAAATTAAATAATCTAAAACATCTAGTTCTTTTTCATTTTTATGTATTTTCTCTAATAACTTTTTTCTATATTTTGTAAGCAAGCTTAACATTTCAGCTTTATTTTCTTTAGAAAATAGTTTTAAAAATTCGTCTATTATTTTTTTATCACATCCAGCATCTTTTAAATTCTGTATAATTGCTTCTTTTAAATTTTGTTCTCCTCTCATATCTTTTTCCCTCTTTCTAGTTATATTATAAAACACAGATTTTCACTTGACAAATACTTATTTGTTATGCTAATCCATAATTGACAGTTATGTGAAAATTTATTATAATAATTATATTAAGAGGTGATATATATGGAACTTAGAGAATATAGATATTTCCTTGCAGTAGCAAGAGAAGAGAGTATAACAAAAGCAAGTGAACTTCTTCACATTAGTCAACCAGGTCTTTCTAAGGTTATTATGAATATTGAAGATTCACTTGGTAAAAAACTTTTTATTAGAGAAAATAGAAAAATAACTCTCACAGAAGATGGTATTCTTTTAAGAAAAAGAGCTCAAGAAATTGTTGACCTTGCAGACAAAACTGAGGCTGAACTTACAGCTACATATAATGATATTTCTGGTGAAGTTTTTATTGGTGGCGGAGAAACTGAAGGAATGAGAATTATTGCAAAAACTATAAAAGAATTAAACAATAATTATCCAAATATACACTACAATCTTTTTAGCGGAAATGCCCAAGATGTTACAGAAAAACTAGATAAAGGTTTACTTGATTTTGGAGTATTAATAGAACCTGTAGATGTGACAAAATACGAATATATTCGCTTGCCTTTTAGCGATACTTGGGGACTTGTAATTAGAAAAGATAACCCTTTATCTAAGAAAAAATATATAGAACCAGATAATCTTTTAAACATACCACTTATTTGCTCAAGGCAAGTTTTAGGAAAAAGCGAACTTTCTAACTGGCTTGGAACTGATTTTAATAAATTAAATATTGTTTCTACCTATAATCTTATTTTTAATGCCGCTCTAATGGTAGATGAAGGTATTGGCTGTGCCATTACTCTTGATAAATTAGTAAACACTGGAGAAAATAGTAATTTATGTTTTAGACCTTTAAAAAATAGTAAAAATTCTGATTTGATACTTGTTTGGAAAAAATATCAAGTTTTTTCTAAAGCTTCACAAAAATTTTTAGATGAATTTAAAAAACAAATTAATAAAATTAATGATATTAACTAAAAACATTCTGCTTCTAATATAACAAACTGCCTATTACAATAAACTTCATAGGCAGTTTTATTTTATTATCCTTTTTTTATTTCTTCTATTTCTTCTTTTGTTAATCCTGTAATTTCAATTATATCTTCTATTTTGTCTTTTCTTTTAAGCATTCTTTTTACGATTTCTGTTGCTTTTTGTTTTTCCCCTTGTTCAATTCCTTGCTTAGTTGCATATTCTATTGCATCTGCCTCATCCCTTATTGCTTTTAATCTAAACTCGTAGTTATTTCTTTCTTCGTTACTTAAGCTCATAGAAGCTAATTTTTTGTTTATTTTCTCCACTTCTTTATTAACTTTACTTGCTTTTTTCACTTTTTCCTCACTCCCTACAAATAACCACAACCATTGTGCTATTTTTGTATGCATTTCTGGATTTTTCTTTTTGAATTTTGGTAATTCTATTGTATGCATTTCTAAATATTCAGTTGCATACACATCTTCTTCTTTATACCCCATATCTACTACTTCTTCTGGTTTTGGTTCTTCAAACTTCATTCTTGCTATAGAATGATATTCATTTCTTTTATAGTAATCAAAATTTAATATCGCTATTGTTATTGATTTTTTACATTCTGAATAGGCTTCTCCCTCTTTTATAGCATTTGCATAATTACTAGACAAATAGTATGGCATCCTTTGCTCTATGTTACGTTGGTTTTGCATTTGTATTTCTACATCCACAACTATTCTAGTATTTAATGTCACCTTTAAGTCCAAAATTCCAAATTTACTATCATAATAATTTTTTGGTATTTCTGGATTATTTATTTCTATTTTATATATTTCAACATCTAATATACTTTCTAAAAAATCTTTTAAGGCACTTTTATTTTCTTCTTGCCCAAAAATTCTTTTAAAAACATAATCAGATGTTAAAGGTAATTTATTTGTCATATAATTCCTCCTTTATTTTAACATCCTCATTATATTTTTTCAATAGGTAAATCGAATTTTACAGATAAAATTTAATTTAATAATTAATTTAGAATAAAAAATAAAATAATTGATACAAACTTTCTATAATATTATCTTTTTCCAAATTTCTAATTCTTTTACAAATTTATACACACCGTTTATTCATTTGTAACAAATTAATTGAAAATATCCGAATAAAATTCTTTTGAAAAAATTTTCTAAAAATATTTTATTGCAATAAAACAATAATATTTTAACATCTAGAATTTAAAAAGTCTGTCGAAACTTGTCGATAAATTAATTTTTTTAAGATAGTTATAAAATTATTTCTAACTTATAACTATCTTATTTTTTATCTTCCAAAATATTCTTTTATTTCTTTCATTCTAGAAACTTGGTCTACTTTAAATGGGCATCTTAAATTACAATGGCCACAAGAAATACAGTCTTTTGCTGTTTTTTCTAAATTCATATAATGGTCTTTTGCTAGTTTATCTCCAGCTAAAGATAAATCATAATATTTATTAATTAGACCTATATCTAGTCCCATAGGACAAGGCTCACAATGATTACAATAAACACATTTACCTGCCGCTTCTTTAGGTGTAAATTCACTAATTTCACTATAATCTTTTTCTTCGTCAGATGCTTCATTATATTCTAAAACACCTTCTAAATCTTCTTTTCCTCTTACTCCTAAAAGAACTGTTAAAACACCTGGCTTATCTAAAGCATATTTGATACATTGGTTTTTAGTAAGTTTTCTTCCAAATGAAGATGTTCTTTCATCTAGTAATTGCCCTCCAGAAAATGCTTTCATAACTGAAATTCCTACTCCTTCTTTTTCACATCTTCTGTATAATTCCATTCTTTCATCACTTGTTCCATTTGCATATGTACCTCTATTATAATCATAAGCAGGATTTATACTAAACATAACCATATCTATCAAACCTGTATCTAATGCTTTATGTACTAACTTTGGTGTATGTGATGAAATACCAATATGTTTTACTATTCCTTTGCTTTTAAGTTCTTTTATATAATCTAATACTCTATCTTTTTGGTATCTTTCAAAATCACTTTCTTCATCAATACAATGAATAAAACCATAATCTATATAGTCAGTTTTTAACTCGCTTAATTGCCATGCGACAGATTTTTTTATTTTATCCAAATTTGTAGTCCATCCATAAGTCCCTGTTTCATAATTTGCTCCAAAGTGTATTTGATACATTACGTTTTTTCTTACATCTTTAAATGCTTCTCCATAATACTTAAAACACTTAGCATCCCCTGCTGCTAGGTCAAAGTAATTTATTCCATTTTCATAAGCCATTTTTAGTGTTTCTATTCCTTCTTTTTCTCCTGCTTGTGAAATAGAGCTTGAACCTAAGCCTATAACACTTATTCTGTCATTAGTTCTACGATTAGTACGATATTCCATATTTTTACCTTTCTTTATTTATTCATAAATTTCTTTCCACTCTCCCATGCTGTTCCTACTTTTTTACCTATTTCATAATATCCGTTTTGGAATTGGTCAAATACAAATGCATTTAATTTGCTTGGGTCTACTTTTCCATTTTCATCTAAAACTTTTTCATCTGCTACAACATTTACTATTTCACCTAAAACTCTAAATCCATAAGTTTCATGTTGTAATTCTACTACTTTACATTCTAATGTTAGAGGATATTCTTCTATTATTGGTGCATCTACTCTTGTACTTTTTACAGCATGCATACCTGTTCTTTCAAACTTATTTTCCATATTGTTTCCTGATGCTGTTCCAAAAAAGTCTGATTCTTCTAAATGGTCTACATCTGCAATACTTAATGTAAATGCCATTCTTTCCTTTATGTTTTTACTTGTCTTATGGCTTTCTGTTATATTTAAAGCAACCATATTATTATCACAAATTCCTCCCCAAGCCATATTCATAACATCTACCTTATCATTTTCTCCATATGTTGCAATCATTAATACTGGCATTGGAAATACATAAGGTTTTACACCTAAATCTTTTTTCATAAAAATCCCTCCTTAGCAAAAATTTACACTTATATATTATCACTTAATTTATTATATTACAAACACTTTTATTAAATAATTAGATATAAAAAAGGCATCGATTTTGATGCCTTTTCCTTATATAAAACTTATTTGTCTATTATCTATTATCCATGATTTTTGTTTTGCTTCTGTTATTTTATCTCCTGGCTCTTCCTTTCCTATTAAAAATGGAGATGTTTCTATATGTCTTTTCATATTTTCTCTAACTAAAGCCTTATTACTATTTGCATAGCAATACTTACATAAGTGTCCACAGCTATCATAAGCTCCAATATCATTTCCCATTAAGCAATTACAACCTTCTCTAATATTTTTTCTTTTAGGTGGATTTAAATTTTCTCCTATACTTTTTTCTACAAGTTCTTTGCTCATACAACCTTTGCAGTCAACTCCATATTCAGATAAAAACGTTCCTTCACAACAACCATGGATTACCATATCATTTTCTTTACCAATTTTCACAAAAGCTTTTGCAATTTCTATTTGATCTTCTTTTGATGGTGGTTTTATATCTGGTGCATTTCTTTTTACTTTTTCATATAAATCTAAAAAACTAATGGTACAGTCTTTAGTATATCCTTTTAATTCTTTAGCAAATTTTTCAAAAGATTCCATATGCTTAAAAACTGTAAATTCATCATTTATAAAGATTGGATCATATCTCCAGAAAATAGAGTCTATTCCTACATGTTTTGATAGCTTCTTAAAACTGTCTATCACTTTTTCTTTATCTGGTACATTTGGCTCTATATCTTTTCCATAAGGTGTAATTGTAACAAACCAAAACTGCCTATAAATATCTAGTTCATCTAAATATTTTAATATAGGTTCTGGATTTTTAGTACAAAAAGCTAAACAGTCTACCACATCTGGACTTAGACTATATTTTGTTACTTGAGATGGATTATATGGATTTCTTACCATTACATATCCTTCTTGTATTCTATTCATTAACCACTTTGAATAAAATGCTGGTATATCTGTTCTACAACCTGTATTTATTATCATCGTTTTCTTCCTTCTTATTATTTATTTTCCTTTAAATATTTATCTAACATTTTATCCATGCTTGAAATATATTCAGCATCTTGTTTTACTCTAAATTTTTCATATTCACTATTTGCTTTTTCTACTGCCTGTTTATGTGATACTTTTCCTGCATCTTTTAATATTTCTTTTTTTCTATATTTTAATAAATCATCTGCTACTTCTATCCAGTTATTCATTGTCATTGTTTTTTGTTCTTTAGCTTCTGTCTCTGCTACATCTAAAAATAAGTTTGTTAAATCATTTAATTTTTCTAATTCTTCTTTTTGTAAATAGTTTTTAGCAATAGTAACATCATATTTATAGATTAATCCATCTGGAGAATTCTTCCAAGAAGTTAATCCCATATGTTCTTTATTTGCATTTGCTCTTTCAAAAATTAATTCCGCAGCAGTTTTTCCTGTTATTGCATAATGTAATTTATTTTGCACTATCTTAAAAAATGTATATGCTTCTTCTGAATTTTTATCATAATCAACTGCTGTTGCTATAAACAAATCCATTATTTTTTGATAAGCCATTCTTTCACTTACTCTAATTGTTTTTATACGTTCTAATAACTCGTCAAAATATCTAGTATCAAATCTATTTCCATTTATAAATCTATAATCATCTAAAGCAAATCCTTTAACCATATATTCTTTAATAACTTTATTTGCCCATGTTCTGAATTTAATTGCCTTCTTTGAATTAATCCTAAAACCAATTGATATAATCATATCTAGATTATAGTATTTCGTTTTGTATTTTTTATTATCAGATGCAGTATATTCCAAAATGGAACATACTGAATTCTCTTCCAATTCTCCCTCATTAAAAATATTAGAAATATGTTTATATATTGCTGGTCTTTGTACTTCAAATAATTTTGCTATTGCATTTACATTTAACCAAACATCTTCATCTTTTAAAATAACCTCAACATTAACATTATCTTTTTCGTCTGTATAAAAAATAATATTATTTTCATCTCCTATTAATTTATCATTGATATTATCCAAACTAATACCTCCTATAAAACTCATATAATTTTGTATATCTTATCAAACTTTTGTTCTTTTGTCAATTAATATTAAAATAGGAAAAATTAAAATTAGCCAATAATCTTTCCTATTCTTTAAGTTTCAATTTAAAATTTTAAATTTCTTTTAAATCCTCTACTATCTTATTTGTATCTTCATCAAATAAAATTGTTTTATCTTCTATCTCTTTGCTTACAAAAGCATAATCTTTATTAATTCTAACCAAATGTGTATTTACATTATTATACACCATTTGTTCAAATGGAAATCTAATTATCCCAGGAGTATTAAATCCAACTCCTATTTCTAGTAATAATAAATTCTTATCTTGTGATTTATCTAAAAACTCTCCGTATCTTTTATCTTGTTTATACCAATTTTCATCTTGGACAAAATTCGCATCTATTCTTACATTAACTTCCATTTTTTCACCACACACAGGGCATACCGGCACAAGCTCCGTTGGTATTTTACAATCTTTAGTTTTGTTAATCATTTCTTTTACTAAATCCGTTGCATCATACAATTTATTATGACATGCCTTACTACATTGAATATATTTAAAACTTCCTTGCATTGCAAATACTTTTTCTTTATCAAATCCCGCTTTATAAAATTGGTCATCAACATTTGTTGTAATAACAAAATATTTTTTATCTTTAACTAAATTTAATACATCTTTATATAATTTAGTTGACCCAATTCCAATATCATTTAAATACATATGCTTAGCCCAAAAAGCCCATTTTTCTTCTTCTGTATTAAAATCATAAAAACCTGTTGTATACATATCAGTAAAGTGATATTTTTCTATAAATTCACCAAAATTATCCTCAAATCTTTTTCCAGAATAATCTAACCCTGCTGCTGTAGACAAACCTGCTCCTGCTCCTATTAATATATAATCTGCTTTATTTATTAAATTCTTTACTTCTGATATTCTTTTATTATACTCTTCCATTTCTATCCTTCCTTTAGATTTTCTCTATAAATTTCATAATCTTCATCTGTAAATACATTAAATACAATTTTATCAAATCTGTCTTTATTTTCATTCAAAAATTTTTTAACACTTTTTATTGCTATCTCACTTGCTAAGTCTTTTGGAAAATGAAATTCTCCTGTTGAAATACAAGGAAAAGCAATTGTTTTAATATTATTTTCTTTTGCGAGTTTCAAAGAATTAATATAACAATTAGCAAGATCATTTTCCTTATCTTCTGTCACAAAGTCATAGATTATAGGTCCAACAGTATGTATTACATGTTCTGCTGGCAAATTATATCCTTTTGTAATGAAAGCTTTTCCTGTTTCTAATACTCCTATTTTTTCTATTATCTTACCACACTCAAGTCTTAAGCTAACGCCACTTGCAGAATTAATGATGTTATCAATACAATTGTGACAAGGAATAAAGCACCCTACACCTCCTGAATTTGCAGCATTTACAATTGCTTCTATTTTTAATGTTGTAATATCTCCTTGCCATAAACATATTTTATTTTCAGGGAAATTCTTTCCTAAAACTTCTATTTCTCTTACATCTGTTATTTTCTTATTTTTCAATTCACTTTGTAAATATTCATTTTCAATCTTTAAATACTCTTCAGATATTGGTTTTACATCTCTTATGTTACACAAAGACCTATATAATCTTTTTTTAGATACTATATCTTCTGGAATATTTTCTACTTTTACTTCTTTATTTTCTTCTAACAAATAATTTATTAAAAAATCTAAATTTTCCATAACTTAATACTCCTACCATTTTACTTCTGTAATTATTTTACAAGCGATTCTTTCTTTTGTAAAGTAGGCACTTTTTTGTAACACAGTTTCCTTTTGGATACTATTGTCCTCTAGAATTAATTGAAATATAAAAATAAAAAAGCTTGTTAATATAAAAATCAACAAACTTTTTATTTTAGTATAGATGTGTCCCTAATTGCGCAAAAATGTGCAAAAGGAAACGTCCCCAATTTATAATTCTAATGCTTTTACTGCTTTTTCAAGCTCTTCTCTTATCTTAATATGTTGTGGGCAAACCCCTTCACATTTACCACATTTAATACATTCTTTTGCATTCTTTAATCCATGTCCGTTAACAAGCCAATTTTCTTGGTGTTTTGCTCCTGCCATATCTTTATATAAAGTTAAGATATTCATTGCTGTAAATGTTCCCGAAATTCCTATTTTCATTGGACAAACTTTTGCACAATAATTACATGTAGTACATGGAATTAAAGGAATTGTTTTTAATATGTCTTGTGCTTCTTTTATTGTTTTTATCTCTTCTTCTGATAATTTTGTAAAGTCTTTCATATACAAAATATTATCTTCCATTTGTTCTACATTACTCATTCCTGATAGCACTGTAATTACTCCATCTAAGTTTGCAGCAAACTTAATTGCCCATGAAGCATAAGATGCATCTGGATTTGCTTTATCAAATACTTCTTTTACTTTTTCTGGTGGATTAGATAACATTCCACCTTTTACTGGTTCCATAATAATTACAGGTTTACCATGTTTTCTTGCTACTTCATAACATTCTTTTGATTTTATTGCTGGGTTTTCCCAGTCTGCATAATTTATTTGTAATTGTACAAATTCCATTTCAGGATGTTTTGTAAGTAATTCATCTAATTCTTCTGGTGTTGAGTGGAATGAAAATCCTGCATGTTTTATTTTTCCATGTGCTTTCATGTCTAATATCCAACTCCACATATCAAAGTCATCAAATACTTTTGTTCTTCCTTCTCCTAAGTTATGTAATAAATAAAAATCAAAATATCCTGCTCCTGTTTGTCTTAATGATGTTTCAAATTGTGCTATTGCTTCTTCTCTTGTTTTACAGTTTATCCATGCTGCATTTTTTGTTGCAAGTTGAAATTTTTCTCTTGGATATCTTTCAACTAATGCTTCTCTTATAGCATCTTCTGAACCTGCATAAGCCCATGCTGTATCAAAATAAGTAAATCCTGCTTCCATAAATTTGTCTACCATTACTTTTGTTTGTTCTACATCAATTTTTCCATCTTTTTGTGGTAATCTCATTAGTCCAAATCCTAATTTTTTAATTTCTTCTCCTAAATATGACATATAAATTCCTCCATTTCTTTTTATCTCCTTATATTTTTATAAATCTCTCTTATATTTTATATCACTTGGAGTGCACTTCAAGTCAAGAATATATTATTATTTTATATTTTTTTCTAAATATTGCAATGTCGCAATAGGGACGTTTCCTTTGTGAACATTTAGTCGTTTTTGGGACATATCTTATATTTAGATATGTCCCTTTTGCGACATTTTGTACTCAACGGAAACGTCCCCAATGCGACATTACTAGAAGAAATATCCTGCTGTCATATCTAAATAATTTAATCCTGAATAATTAGGATATTTAGATTTTACATTATTTATGAATTCTTCTTTTCCACTACTGTTTTTTGCAATTACTTTTAAGTCTTCTAAATATGCTATTTTTGTGTCTACATCATTTAATGTTTCTGGTACATAATGACTAGATAATATTAAGTTATATCCTTTTTCTTTATAACCTTTTAATTGTTCTATCATAACATTTGCGTGTGCCTCTCCTGCTACTATTGAATGACAGTCATGTCCTAGCATATGTGTATAAATACTATTTATTTGAGGGAATTCTATTTCTATATCTTCATTATGATATGTGATATTTAATTGGAATCCTCCAATGTCTACAGATGAATCTTTTAATACATTTGTTATTTCATGATAATCTGCAACAAAGTCTTCTCCAAATGTTTGTATAAATCCTGTTACTAATCCATTTATCGTTCCTTCTTTCATAGATTTAATAGTTCCTTCTGATGCATATGCTAGAACTTCTGTAAAATATGTTCCTCCATTTGGATGGTCTGAAAATACTTTTCCTACTATATTTTTTCCTAATCCTTCTACGTATTCTTTAAATTCTTCTAAGTTTTCTCTAAATGCTGGAAATTCTACTAATAATAAATTATCTTTATTTTCTAATATATAACTTTCATCATTCATTACGTCATTTGTTTGATAAGCATGTAATTTTATTTCTCCAAAATCAAATAATTCTACATATCCCTTTTTTAAATCAATTCTTTTTTTATCCATAATAATTCCTCCTAAATTTAAAATATATTTATTTATATTTGAAATCTAAGTAGCTACATTCAAATTTCATTTTCTGTAATCATTTTACAAGCACATTTTTTCTTTGTAAAGTAGGCACTTTTTTGTAATATAGTTTCCTATAAGACACTTTTATTCATTTTACTTGAAATACAGAAAACAAAAAATTTTAAAGTTTTTATTTTATACTAATATAATATAGAATACAAAGTATCCATTTTATACTTTTATTGTTAAAACTATATTATATTCTTTACACATTGACATTTTTTTGTTATAATTTTATTGGAGTTGATTATTATGAATAAAAAACAAAATAAAGAATTACCTGCTTGCCCTGTTGAACTAACTGTTGGACTTATTGGTGATAAATGGAAGATTTTAATTATTAGAGATTTACTTACTGGTACTAAAAGATTTGGTGAACTAAAAAAATCTTTAACTAATATTACTCAAAAAGTTTTAACTACAAAGCTTCGTGAAATGGAAGCTTCTGGTCTTGTTAAAAGAAAAGTTTATCCAGAAGTTCCCCCAAGAGTTGAATATTCTTTAACTGATACAGGTCTTAGTCTAAAACCAATATTAGATTCTATGGTTATCTGGGGAAATAATTACAGAGAAAAAATTAATGAAAATAGTTAAAACAAAGGTAGAAAAAATGAATTTTCTACCTTTTTATTTAGACTATTTTTTCTATATCTATTCTTGCATTTTCATAAGTTATATCTTCGATTGAAACTCCTTCTAATTTTAATACATCTCCTGCTTCAAGCCTTAATATCACTGTACTAGTTAGAGTCATTCTGTTACTTGTACTATTTCTAATTACTGGTGATTGGTTAAAAGTATCATTTAAAGATTCATTATTTACTAGTAAAACAGCATTGAAATTGAACGTTCCTGTTACATCTTGAACTCCAAATAATTGATATGATACTTGATATATTCCTGTTTCATTTATATTTATTTCATCACTACCTTCTGTATGTGAAATCGCTGTTCCTTCTACTATATTATTTTCACTAAATTTAATAGTTGTTGTACCAACCGTAGTATTATCTCCTGGTCTTGCTATTGCAACCAATATATTTGGCATTGACATATTGTTATTATTAACAACAATAACTATCACAAAAACAGCTATTAAAAGTAATATCAAAGCAATAAAAATACCTATAATTATCTTATTGTTTCCACAACACATAATAATCCCTCCTATTATATGTTATGAAAACTTACTTTATAAAGAAACAAAAAGAAAATCGTTCCCAAAACGAGAACAATTTTTCATTGAATAAAGGGGTGTGCTAAATGTATCCACTACAATTAACACTAATAATTTTCTTGAACTTTTTCTGGAAGTTCTTCGTACTGAACTTCTCTCCAATCCACAACTCCCCTACCTTTCATTACATCTAGCTCTAAGTAAGCATCTTCTCTTAACTCTCTACTTGTTTTAAACTTTACTTCTTTTTCTTTACCATTACTATTATAAGCAGTTAAAGTATATTCATATTTCATATCATCACTTGTAGATATTTGTTCTATTTTTTCATTATCTATTTGTGTATAATAAGCCTCTTGATGTATAAACATAAAATAATATGCTAAAGCTAAAATTCCTATTGCTACAACAACTGCTATCACCATTGGTAATTTTTCTTTTATACCTTCCATACCATCACCTCTATTTTTATTTACACTTATTATACTTAACTCTAAAGCTTATTACCATCGATTTATATTTCATTTAACTTACATTTTTGTAATAAAAAAGGACTAGTTATAAATATAACTAATCCACTTTTATCTCATTTAATGTTTTTTACTTCTTATTTACTTGATTTTTCTATTACTTCTAAATTTGCTTGTCTTTTTATTTTATTTGTAGTTGTTTTAATTAATGGTTCTTCTGAAATTAGCATTCCTCTTATAGCTTTGTATTTTGGCATAATCTTATTTATTTCCTTTATTTTATCTGATAAAACTTTACGAATTTCTTCGTCTGTTTCTGCTTTATAAGCTTCTTTCATAACAGCTCTATCAAATATAATTTTTACATTTATCTTAATGTCTTCTTTATCCTCTGATTGTTGTTTTCCAAAAATAAATGATTCTGTTACACCTTCTATTTTATTTACTAAAGCTTCCATTTCTTCTGGAAATATATTTTTACCATTTTTTAGAACTATTACGCTTTTCTTTCTTCCACAAATAAATATATAACCATCTTCATCTATTTTTGCTAAATCTCCTGTATGGAACCAACCATCTTCTTCCATAACTTCTTTTGTTGCTTCTTCATTACCATAGTAACCTAGCATAACATTTGGTCCTTTAACAACAAGTTCTCCCATACCTTCTTCGTTTGCGTCGTCAATTCTTGCTTGAACGTGTGGAAGTGGCTTTCCAATTGAACCAACTCTAAAGTTTTCGTTTGTTTCAACACCTATTACTGGAGAAGTTTCTGTTAATCCATATCCTTGACATAAGTTAATTCCCCAATCTCTAAATGCATTTTCTACTTCTGGATCTAATGCTGCTGCACCACTAATATACTCTTTTATATTTCCACCAAATATATTATGAATATCTTTAAATATTTCTTTCTTTTCTTCCATTGTTTTATTTCTGTTTACTTCCATAAGTTTTTTAACAGCTTCTAGTTTTCCTTGTTTTTCAAGATTTTTCATAATAGTTTTATACATGCTTTCATAAATTGCAGGAACAAATGATGCAAATGTTATTTTGTATTCATTTAAGTTTTGGACTATATGTCTTATTCCATCACAGAATGCTCTTTCTGCTCCACAATATAATGTAAGAAGCATTCCAACAGTACATTCAAAAACATGATGTAATGGTAAAAATGATAATACTCTATCAGTAGAATCTAAATATATAACACTTGCTGAATCCATTACATTAGATACTAAATTCTTATGTGAAAGTGCTACTACTTTTGATTTTGATGTCGTTCCAGATGTAAATAACATTATATTCATTTCTTCTGGATTTATTTTTGCGTCTATAAATTCTCTATTTCCTGCTTCTACTAATGCTTTTCCTTTTTCTATTAATTCTTTTTCTGAATAAATCCCTTCATCATGAACGTCTGTATCCATAGATATTAGATGTTTTAATTTATTCTTTTCACTAAATCTTATTGTTTTTATTGTTTCTTCATATTTTTTAGAATAGAATATTGCTTCAACTTCTGATCTTTCAATTAATTCTTCTAGTTCATTATCTGGAAGTGATCTATCTAATGGAACAATTATTCCTGTACCACATACTACTGATAAATATGCAAGTTCCCATTCATATCTATTTTCACCAATAACAGCTATTCTTTTACCTTTTAGTCCTAAACTAATTAAAGCTGTTCCTAAGTAATTAATCATATCTCTTATTTCTTTATGTGTATATGTTTTGTATTTTCCTTCTCCTACCTTTATTTTATATCCTGGTCTATCACCATATAATTTTCCTGTTTTATTTAACATATCTTTTAAATCTGTTACTTCTAAAACTTCTCTCATAATCTTATTCTCCATTTCTTATATTATTTTCTTAAAAATTTTCCTTTAATATCTTAATATAGATATTAAAAAATGTCAAATGTTACTTACATTAAAAATAAGTAAGAGACTAAAGACTCTTACTTTCAGCACTCTAACTATATTAGACTACTTATTCTAATATCCATTTTATTCCTTTTGCCATTCTTAAAGTACCATCTTTAAAATGATTTCCTTGATTTTCTTCATAAATTGTTTTAATTCCTTGAGAATTATATATTCTTTCTATTTCTTTTGTATTTTCTTCAACAGTTTTCATAACCTCATTTCTAACCTTACTTTCCTTATTTCCTAAAGAAAAATATATCTTTTCAACATTAGAAAATATTTTATTTTCTTTTACAAAATCTATAAATTTAGGAAACCACAAAGAACCTGATGCAGATGCTATTCTTCTAAATATTTCTGTTTTATATCCTGAGTAAACAGCAAATAATCCTGCTAAAGAATAACCTGCAATTCCATAATATTTTATACTAATCTCTAAATCATCTTCCAAATATTTTTCTATATTTGGAATAATTTTATTTAGTAAAACTTCTATATATTTATCTGCTTTTCCTAAAAAATCTTCTTCATGTTCATTTAACTTTAAAGCAAACCAAGGACTCATATCATTATTCCAATCTAAATTAGATATTGAAACTAATATAAAATCTTCACAACCAAGTTCTATACATTTTTCAAAAACTTCCTTACCTTCATTTCCATATGTATGTAATATAACTACTGGCAATTCCTTCAAACTTTTTTCTTTACTATATATACTTACAACTTTACCTTCTATTTCAAACTCTTTTTCCATCTTAGGCTCCTATATATTAACGATTCTATTTATTACAATGACATTCTCCCATTTACAATTTTTAACATTCTATTTTTCTATTAAATTGACTTTCATACCATTTATTAAGTTGTTTCCTTGTTTTAAAAATATGTACTTTACTACTTTCTATCCCTTGTAAATTCTCAATAATTGTTTGCCTTTTATTCTTTCTCCAATTAACTACCCACCAGAAAAACTCTAGGCTCATTTTTTCCTTACAACCTGGTATTTCTTCTTTTTCCTTTCCATGATTTTTTATGAATCTTCCCAAAACACCTTTTATTTGTGCTATAGTAGAATAATCTAAATAAATTATACAATCCGCTTTTTCTAAACGTTGTTTTAGTGTTGATTTATAAGTTCCATCTATAATCCACTTATCTTCATCTGCTTTTTCTAGAATAATTTTATCTCTTTCATCTTTATTACGTATCTCCCAATTTTTCAAATGATGAATTCCATCAATATAGTAAACAGGTAAATTTAGTTGTTTTCCTAAGTTTTTTGCAAGTGTTGTTTTCCCTGTTCCACTACCACCAATTATACATATACGTTTCATGGTTATCTCCTTACAATTTATTATTTGTATTTATACTATCACAAGTAAACTTCATTATCAATTGTTTAATTATTACAAACAAAAAACGAGAACTACTTTTTTTGTAGTTCTCTTTGAAAATAAAAGGGGATGTTTTCTATGCTTCTTCTAAGCAAACTTAAGATTAATTAAATTTCTTAAGTTGTATTTATTATAGATACTAAAAGTAACTATAAAGTAACCTTAATGTAAACATTTTGTAAATTTATTAAAAGTATATTTTTATACTAATAATAACAGTGTTCCTGTAACAATCCCTATTAAACCAATTATAGATTTTTTGTTTAATTTTTCTTTTAAGATAAAATAAGAAAATATTATTGTTATTACTATACTTAATTTATCTATTGGTACTACAATGCTTGCCTCTCCATCTTGTAAAGCTTTATAGTAACATAACCAAGATAATCCTGTTGTTAATCCTGATAATAATAAGAATTTCCAACTTTTTTTATCTATATTTTTTATTTCTCCTTGTTTTTTAGTTACAAAAACTACTATCCAAGCCATTATTAATACTACTATTGTTCTTATTGCTGTTCCTAAATTTGATTCAACACCTTCTATTCCTACCTTTCCCAAAATTGATGTTAAACTTGCAAATATTGCTGAGCCAAACGCAAATATTAACCACTTATTATCTTTTGCCTCTTTATTATCCTCTTTTTTCTCTATCATCAAATATGTGCCTATACCAATTAATATAACTGATATTACTTTTAGTAATGTTATTTTCTCTCCTAAAAAAATCATTGCTAAAATCATAGTTAAGATTGTACTTGATTTATCTATTGGCGTTACTTTATTAACATTTCCAATTTGTAATGCTTTAAAATAACATAACCAAGATAATCCTGTTGCTAATCCTGATAATATCAAAAATATAATTGTTTTTGTTGAAAGTTCAGATATTGTATTAAAAGAACCTACTATAAATACCATTAACCATGAAAATATTAGTATTACAATTGTTCTAATTGCTGTTGCTAAATTTGAATCTATATTTTTAATTCCTATTTTGGCAAGTATTGCTGTTATTCCAGCAAAAAATGCTGATCCAAAAGCATATAAAACCCACATTTTTTGTTCCTCCAAATATTATATTTATCTTCTTAATATTATCACAATTAGTCATCGTTATCAATTAAGTAATTTAATTCTTCACAAAAAATAAGAACTACTTTTTGTAGTTCTCTTTGAAAATAAAAGGGGATGTTTTCTATGCTTTTTCTAAGCAAACTTAAGATTAATCAAATTTCTTAAGTTGTATTTATTATAGCTACAAAAAGTAACTATAAAGTTACCTTAATGTAAACGTTTTGTGAATTTATTATTTTTACTTACTTAATTATTTTAAATCTTTAAAACTATTTTACCTACATTATAATAATTTTAATTACGAGGGTATATTACAAAAAAAGTCTATATTTCAACTGTTTTGAAGTTTATACTAAGATTTACTATTTAATTTGCTTATGATATAATTCTTTGAAGAAAAAGCTTTTATGGGAGGAATTATTATGAAAATATTTGAAATAGTATTTAGTGCAACTGGAAGAACTAAAAAAGTAGTAGATATTATTAGTTCTGTATTTACTGAAGAAAAACAAAAAATCGACCTTAGTGAATATAATACTGAAAATAAAATTTATAATCTTTCTAAAGATGACTTTTGCATTGTTGCAGTACCCGTATATGGTGGAAGAGTTCCTACCCCTGCAGCAAATCGTTTACGCAATATCAATGGTAATGGTGCAAAAGCTTTATTAGTAGCAGTATATGGTAACAGAGCCATTGATGATTGTTTATTAGAATTAAAGAATATTTTAATCGAACAAGGTTTTAAATGCACATCTGCAATTTCTGCTGTTGCTGAACATTCAATGATGCCACAGTTTGCTACAGGCCGTCCTGATGATAAAGACAAAGAAGAATTAGAAAAATTTGCTATGCAAATAAAAGAAAAATTAGAAAATAACACTCTTCCTGATTCAATAGAAGTTCCAGGAAACTTTCCATATGTTAAAGCAAGTAGTATGCCTTTAAAAATCAAAGTAAATAAAAATTGTATAAAATGTGGTAAATGTGCAAAAAGATGCCCAGTAGAAGCAATACCTTTTGATGACCCAAGTCGTACTGATAATAAAAAATGTATTACTTGTATGCGTTGCATAGAAGAATGCCCTCAACACGCAAGATCTTTACCTACTACATTAATGTCTGCTGTAAGTAAAGCAATGAAAAGTAAATTTGAAGGAAGAAAAGAAAATATTCTCTATATCTAAAATAAAAAGCTGTTAACTTATTTAGCAGCTTTTTATTTTTATCTACAATTTGTAATTTGTATCCAACCTAGAAATAAAATATATCTTCAAACTTTTTATCTAATGCAATACATATTATAAGTGCGAGTTTTGCATTTGGATTGTATTGATTAGTTTCAATCGAGCTAATTGTATTTCTTGAAACACCTACCATATCTGCTAATTGCTGTTGAGATATTCCTTTTTCTCCTCTTACTTCTTTTAATCTATTTTTTAATATTAGCTGTTTATCCATAAAATATCCTACCTTATATTATAGTTGATTTACTGATTAAATTATATATATGAATAACTATAAAAATTATAGAAATTATTAAAGTTAAAATTGGAATTACTTTATCTTTATTTAATTTTATAGCTCTATACAAATTTGACGTTCCTGTTACCGAAAATACTATACCATATAATCCATAATTTATTCCAAACCCTAATAATATTTCACTTATAAAAATAATAGTAGTAAGAACAAGTCCAACTATAGTTGCAATATTTCCTCCTTTGATATTTATTTCATTAACATAAATATCTTCGTTTTTGTTTTCTTTTCTACTTCTTTCTAAAATTTCTTCTTTATCCATATTTTACCTCCTTGCCAAGTTTACTTGTTATTTGTATTATATATTTGCAAAGTAACCTTGTCAATGGTAAAGTTAAAATATATATAATTTTTTATTACTCTGTTCTACAAATTACTATTTTCTAAGTAAGAAATCTTTTTACCTTTTGATTTTGCATATTCAATTTCAGACTTTGTACTTTCTCCAATATATCCTCCAGGATTAATAACATATATCTCATCTGACATATCTATTTTTTGTTTATGCATTTTGTCTAACATCTTCTTAGTTTCCAAATCTATGTCTTCCTTTTTTATATTATTAAAAAAGTTAGGTGTAAAAACAATATTCCCCTCTAAAGTTAGTTTTTCTTGAACTTTTATAAATTCATCTTTAAACTTAATTGAACCACATAATGTTATTATATTATATCTATTATCAAGATTCATTTTTATCTCCTTAAATTATTTATTATCATCTTTCTTATTAAAAACCATTACTAATAGCACAAAACATAATGTTAGAAAAATACCAGAACAAACAATTTTTACATCTACACCCAAAACTGCTAATACAATTGATATAACTGCAAAAATTACCCCTATAATACATAACACAACACTTACTACTTTATTTCTATTCATTTAAAAATTTCCCTATTAACTTATTGTTGCTATAATAACACAAATAAGAGTAATTATCAATGTAATTACTCTCACTAACTATAAAATTCTTTTATTTTATCTAATAATCTTAATGTATCATCTTTTCCTAAATCATACATTTCTTGTAATTTATTAGCATCTTTTTCAATCCTTTTAACCTTAACTAATTTAGATGGCCTAATAACTATTATTTTCCCCTCTTTTTCTAATTTAGATACTTTTTCAAGCTCTTCATTGTATTTTTTATATCTATTATTTACTGCTTCTGCAAATTTTGGATATTTTCTAAAATAAATCTTAGGAAAAGTTTGGTTAGTTCTTTTCTTTTTATAATCATTAGGTCTTGTTAGAACAACAATTACTTTATCAAAGCCCATACTCATTATCTTATCTATTGGAATACTGTCTGCAATTCCACCATCTAAATATTTTTTATTATTCACGGCCACTGGTTTAGATAGAAATGGCATAGAACCAGATGCTCTTAAAATCTCTAAACTATTTCTATCTTTTAAATCATCTATCTTTATATATTCCGCTTCTCCTGTTTCTAGATTTGTTACAACTGCAAAAAATTCTGTATCTGAATTTTTAAAAGTTTCATAATCTAAAGGGTCTAACTCATTTACAATTCTTTTAAAACAGAAATCTTCATTCATAATATTCCCTGTTGTTAAAAATGAATATAATCCCATATAATCTTTATTTTTAGCATATTTTTTACTATATCTTAATCCTCTACCAACCTGTTTTGATTTATAATTAATTCCAAACAAAGCTCCTGCAGATACTCCAACTATTCCATCTATTTTTATATTATTTTCTAAAAATACATCTATTACACCTTCAGAGTACATGCATCTCATTGCTCCGCCTTCTAGTAATAATCCTACTTTCATAAATATCACCATTAATTATTTTTTATCTTTATATTTTAAAATTGCTCTTGAAATTTCTCTATCATTTTCTTTTATTAAAAATTCCATTTCTTGTTTTCTTTCTTTTTTGTAAATTCTTAAGACTTGTCCTTCTACTGATTCATTTATATAATGGATTTCAAAATCTGTTATTTGATTTTTATCAAAAAAATCACAAGATAATACATTTGCAATTAATCTTACATAAACAGCGTTGTTTGTATGTCTACTAAAATCAATATCTGATGAATATATTTTTTGTTCATACACAAAATCTTCTTCATCAAATTTTTCAATTAATCTAGAATATGCTTCTTCATCAACAGCATCTTTTGTTTCCATATCTTTTGGATAGTGAATTGTACTTACCTTTCTAATTTTTCTTGTATCAACATCTATTGGGCAAATCTCTTGCTTTGCTCCAAATAAATACTCATCATTTTCATCTTTAAAAATGGTTTCCATTTCAACACGAATTGGTTTAATTTTTGTTGTATAACTTTTTCCATATATAAAATCTCTCCACTCTGGGAACTTTTCAAAATGTACTTTTGTTTTAGATAGTACCCATAATGCATTATCTTTTTCTTTAACTGTTTTATTGTCACTTCCAAAAGTTACAAAATAGTCTGTTACAAGACTTTGAACTAGCTCAACAGCATTTGTTAAACCTAATTCTAAATCCTGTCCTAACTCTGTATAACTTACTTCATATTTACTTTCATATTCTGTGTTCATATACTATATCACTCCATTTCGATCTCTAAAAATAAATTATATTACCATTATATTTAATTGTAAATAATAGGGTATATATAAATATTAGTTAATTTTCTAGTATTTTCAAAGCTTTACTTTTTATTTAGTTCTTTACTTAGTTTACTAGTAACACTTCTTGGGCCTCTTATTGCTCTTACTCCGTATTCTTTTAATTTGTCAAAAGTAAATTCATCTTGTTTATATCTTTTTATTAATTTTATTTTCATAATCTTTTTCATAGAAAGATTTTTATCTTCATATTCGTAAGGAATACCTATCTCTATTGCTTCACATTTAAACATAATTGCAGAATAAGGCTCTGCGACATACAAATACACAACATCACCTTTCATAATATTATTTGATTGTTTCCATGTAATCGTATCTGTATCATTAAAGGCATTTATTACATCATAATATTTAGGGTTTGCTGGAACTATCCATTCTCCTTTAATATCAGAATTTTCAAAGCTTAAACTTACTAATTGCATTACTTTTTCATCTGGTAAAGTATCATCTAATATTATACTTACCCAAGATTTTTTACTTAAATGATAACCTGGATATATTCCTTTTTGTTTTAAATACTTTTCTACTTCATCATCTAACTTTACATTTAATACTTCTATTTCACCTGTTTCTTTAGGAATAATTTTACTTTTATCAACGTTCATAATTAACCCAAACCATTTGCCGCTTCTTTTATTTCTAAAAACTCCATCACCTGGGAACTTCTCCCATAAAAATTCAGGAGTTACTTTATATTTCTCATATATCATTTTAGTTATTCTATTTGATTGTTCATAAATGAAATATTCTTTTTCAAAACAATTATCTTTTATTTCATTTAATATTTTTATATATTCTTCTTTAACTGTATTTACGAACTCTCCTACAGCATCTTTTATACGAAAATTTGTATATTCCTCTTCCATTTCTAAATCAAATACTCTTCCACTAACATTTCCATCTTTATCAACATAGATGTCTGCTCTAAAACTACCATTCATAAAATCTTTAGAATACTTATATAAATTTTCTTCTTTTGTAAAACCAAATTCAAGTAATTTTTCTTTATTTAGTTTTTCTTTTTTAAATACATTTTCTTCTATGCTCATTACAATCTCTCCCGTAAATATCCTTAATTACTATTTCAATGGCTATATTAACACAAATGAGAGTAATTATCAATATAACTACTCTCTATCAATTTTATTTAAAAATTACTCCTAGCAAAAATGCTATTACAATTATTACTATATATAATGTATTATTAATATCTATTTTTTCTTTTATATATAAGTTTATTGCAATTATCCAAGCTCCAATAATTATTATTGTTAAAATACTTAGTGAACTAAATGTTAAAATCACAAAAACCCATGTAACCATTCCCATAAAATTATTATATAAAAAAGAAAGTACTAATAATGCTATTGTTTTAGATTTTTCATCTATATTTGATTCTCCAACAATAATTATTAAAGGAACACTAAGTATTTTTAAAAGTAATGGTAACATTAATATTAGCATAGTTTTTTCTCCTTAAAATTATTTTTTATATTTTCTTTATAATATCATAAATGAGAGTAATTATCAATATAAATACTCTCACCTAAATTGTACTTTATTTTTCTTCGTTTTTTCTCTTTTTATCTTTCTTTAAATACATACTTCCTAAACATACAAAAACTGAACCCAAACATAGAAAAACTACTGCATTATTATCTTTACTTATAAAATACATTATCATAGTAGCATAAAAACAAATGGCCGTTAAATAATACAAAACCGCAATTATTTTATTTGTTTTATTTCTTTTATTTTTCATCGTTTCCTCCAATTTTAATTTAATTATTATTCTCTTTCCATTTGTTGTTCTTGTCTTTCTTTTATACGTGATATAATTTCTTCTGCAATTTTTGATGGCTGTCTATCATTTCCATACACAATAATAGTTGCTAATTCTTTATTACATGGGCTTTCAAGAAATTTTCTATTATCTCTTGTATCTCCTGTTGACCTAGCTTTCATTATATTTAAAGCCTTTTCTTCATCTCTATCTGGAAGTAATAAAACAACATTTTCAAAAGGCTCTAACATTGATTTAACTTTATCAAATATTTCTTTATCATCATATACAGAATGTCCTGCACCAAAATCTACAATTCCATATAAATTATTATCCTTAGCTTCTTTTAATACTTCTGAAATCATAAAGCAATTAAATTCATCAGCACTTTTAAATCTATTTATAAAGCCTGTCTTCCTTGCTTTATTTGAAATTCTATCTAAACATAGCCTTGGCATATTTATCATTTTATGAAGTTCTTCAGCAATAGTTGATTTTCCAGCTCCAGAAGGTCCTATCAATATTATACTTTCTTCATACAGTTTTTTATCCATTTAATTTTCTCCTATCAATTACCATTGTTATTATACTAACATAAATGAGAGTAATTATCAATATAACTACTCTCACCTAAACTGCTGTTTTTTGACCCCGTCCCAAAAAACAGCATCTTATGTTACTATTTATTTGCCTCTGCTGAAAGCTCTTCAATTGACTTATTATCTGCTTGCAATAATGCTCCACTTGTCCAAGAAGAAGTTAAACCATAATCTATATAAATTAATTGACCTGACATATAAGAACAAATATCACTACCAATTACAACCATTGGGTATCCCATATCTTTAGGCTCTGCTGGGTATCCATTCCAACTCTTTAAGAAGATATTTGAAATCATTTCTTCTCCCTCTTTTACATCTCCTTTTGGACTTGTTGATTTATTAAAATCTTCTGTTAATCCTGTTGTTGTATCTCCTGGATTTATTGCATTTATTCTTATTTTCTTACTTACAAATTCAGGTGACATACATTTATATGTTACATATGACTCTAAGCATTGTTTTGCAAAAACATAAGCACTCTTAATTAAATCTGGATGCTTATCATACCAATCCATTGCATCTTCCCAAGTAGGTAAATTAATAAGTTCTACTGCTTTACTATAAACTTGTTGCCAGCCAAATC
Organism: uncultured Clostridia bacterium; assembly: GCA_944386735.1. Classification (GTDB taxonomy): domain Bacteria; phylum Bacillota; class Clostridia; order TANB77; family CAG-508; genus CAG-269. The sequence goes on along the minus strand of CALXCH010000005.1, from coordinate 3,220 downwards.
CACCAACAGATGAAATATAAGTAACTGAGCCTTTTTCTGATATTCTATCTAATAATTTTTCAGTCATATATTTTTGACTATAGAAATTCACTTTTTGTACTAATAATTCTTTTCCTGGAAATGCTGCAATTCCATGGCATAAGAATAATGCATCAATTTTTTCTGGCAATTCTTCTATTACTCTATCTATTTCTTCTTTCTTACTCATATCAGCTTGAAAAGCTTTTGTTACAGGTAAATCTATTTTGTTAATATCTATTGCATATACATTTGCGCCTAATTCTAATAGTAGTTCAGTAGCTGCTTTACTCATTCCTGAAGCAGAACCTGTAATAACTACGTTTTTCCCCTCATATCCAAATAATTTTTTAAAATCCATAATAAAAACCTCCTTTTTGACAACTTACTTGTCATTAAAATTTACACTTAAATAATATCACTTAAAAATTTTATTTTCAATTTATTATTGAAAAAAGAAAATTATTTTATACAAAATCTATAAAATAATTTTCTTAATAAAGGGGTTATGTGCCAATTGTTTCGCTACAATCAGCACGATTGATTATTTAGTATCTTCTGAAACTGTTTCTATAATACTACTTGTTAATTGTGTTTTATCTACTTTTTTCATAACAAAAATTATAATTCCAACTATTGCAAAAGTAATACCATAAACCATTATACTAAATACCCAATTTCCTTCTACAAGATTTGAACCTGCAATAGTAGAAGAAATTACAGATGGAAACCTCACAAATGTTGAAATTAGAATAAATCTTAATGGTTTTATTGGAAGCAATCCTGCTATATATACTAATATATCTTTTGGTGTTCCAGGTATTAAAAACAAAACTATCATAATATATTCTAATTTTTGTGGATTTTTAAATAATTTACTGTTTTCTATTTTTTCTACCCTTTCTTTACTGCACATTCCATATACAAATTTTCTTCCAAATTTTCTAACAAGAAAGAATATTATAGTTGTAGTAATTAATACTGAGCATGTAATAAATATAAATCCACCTATTGTTCCATAACACATTCCTGCTAATATTTCTATAGGTTCTCCTGGAAGTATTGGTAAGAATATTTGTGCTGCTTGAAGTCCTAATAACATAAACATTCCCATTGCACCTGTTTGTTCCATTTCTTGTTTAAAAGCTTCTCTTCCTTCTACACTAAAGAGTTTAGATATTATAGGAAATAAATATAAAGTTAATCCAATAAGTAGCAATATTGTAGCAATAAATATTACTATTTTAAAAACTTTCATCTTCTTGCTATAGCTCATCTATTTTTACCTCCTTAGCATTTGAATATATTTCTTTTAATTTTGAATCTGGATAATGAACATCAAAGAATGTATCTATATCATTTTTTGCTTCCATATTTTTTCTTCTTTCTAAATACCTTGCTCCAGCTAATCCTGAAATTGTTATATCAAAGCATATAAACAAAACTAAAAGTGCAGTAGCTGCTTTATATATTTTATATTTATAAAAATTATCTAATCTATCTATATATGGAAGTATAAATTTCACAAATAAAACTCCACCTGTTCCCCAGTATAAGCAATGTAATAAACTTGTTCTACCATTAATATTAAATGGTAAATTACTGTAATCCCAAGATATAGTTCCAAATAATTTTTCTTGGAAATATGAGAATAAATATTCTATTACTCCTCCTAATACCATTGATAATATAAATATTTTTACATTACTCATATTTTTAGTTCTAGAAATGACTAAATAATAAGTAACAAGCCCTAATCCATATACTTGTATAAATGGTCCAATAAGAAGTCCTTGCCTAGATACAAAATGCCCATTTTGTAAAATTCCTACTATCATCTCTAAAACATAACCTATTACACTTCCTATTATAAATACCCAAAATACTTTTATTAATTCATTTAATACTTTTTTCTTTTCTACTTTGTTTTTTACATTTACTTCTTCCATATCTCTCCCCTCCAATTTATTTCATTATAGCATCCAATTCTTATGATTTTTTTTATTATTACTTAAATTTTTATTAATTTTTTCCAAAATGTTGTTTTTGGGGACGGGGTCAAAAAACAGCAAAAAAACAAGTAATTATAAAATTACTTGTTTGCTATAAATCACTGTTTCTATAAATATAGAATATTTTATTTATTTTCATTATAATATTCATTTAATATTTTTGCTAATTCTTTTGGATTCTCTTCATTTACAACATGTCCAATATTTTTAATTATTTCTAACTTTGCATTTTTTATATTTTCTGATAAATAATATGCTGATTTAATGTTAGCACTATCTTTTTCTCCGCAAATTATTAAAGTTGGGCATTTAATATTCTTGACTTTATCACTAAAATCTAATTTTTTCATAGAATTTCCTAAAATAAAAGTGTCTTTTTTATCAAATGCCATATTAGTAAAAATTGATTTTGGTAAGAATCTAAAAATTATATTTTGAATACTAAACATTACTTTTGGTACTTTATGTGGCGTACCAATCAAAACTAATGATTTCACTTTATCTGGAAAATCTAAAGCATAATTTAATGCTATTATACCACCTAACGAAATACCACATAAATCAATTTGTCCATTAATCTTGTTACAATATTCTACAAATGAAGAATATAAATTATGATAACTTGCTTCTTTTCCATTGAGAATTGAAGATAGATTTGGGCACAATATATCTTCACTATTTTTCATATATTTAATTGTTTCATTCCAACTTGCCGCTTTATGTCCTGAGCCATGAATCAAAATCTTTTTCATCAGAAACCTCCATTCATAAATTACTATTCATTGCTAACATAATAACATTTAAAGTATTAATTATCAATATAGAGGCATAATTTATTCATCATTTTTTATAAGTTTGTTCCACCACTTTTGATTTTTAAAGATTTTATTTACTATAAAAAATATTCCATAACCAATGATAGCCCCTAAAAGATTAGTTATAATATCATCAATATCTGAAGAACGCCCTATAAAGTATTGGAAGAATTCAATAGAAAAAGTTATAACAAATGATATTAAAGCTGTTTTATAAAATTTTCTTGTGCTTTTAAATACTATTGGCATAAAGAAACCTAATGGAATAAATAACATTATATTAGGAACCTTCTCAACTACAAATTGGTTAAAATCTGTAAAATTAAATGGCACTAAATTTAGAGTATGGGTCTCTGGTGTAAATGTAATTGGCAT
>CALXCH010000004.1 GCA_944386735.1 uncultured Clostridia bacterium | reverse complement strand
TGGTATAAAAATGGTGCAAAAAGAATGATAATGGCAAGAGAAATGAATAAAGAACAATTAAAATATATAATGAAAAACAAACCAAAAGACATGGAAATAGAGATATTTATACATGGAGCAATATGCTTTGCATATTCAGGAAGATGTTTCTTAAGTGATTTCTTAGCATGTAGAAGTGCGAATTTAGGAGATTGTGCACAAAGTTGTAGATGGTCATATAATTTATATGCAGAAGAAAAAAACAATCCAGGAGAGCTAATGCCAATAGAAACAGATAAATATGGAACAAGTATCTTTTCATCTAAAGATTTATGCTTAATAAAAGAAATACCAGAAATAGTAGATATGGGTGTAGATAGTCTAAAAATAGAAGGAAGATTAAAAACAGAATATTATTTGGCAAGTGTAATAAATGCATATAGGAATGCAATTGACGATTATGAAAAAGATCCTAAAAATTATGACTATAAAAAATACTTAAAAGAATTAGAAAAAGTAAAAACAAGAGGATTAACAACATTTTACTTTAATGATAGAAATAATAAAGATATCCAAGAATATAAAGGTAGACAATATAACGAAGATTATGAGTTTGGTGGAAAAGTTGTAGAATATGAAAAAAATATCTCAACAATAGAAATAAAAAATAAACTATCTGTAGGAGATACATTAGAAATAATTGTGCCAAATGAAATAGAGCCTTATGAATTTAAAATAGAAAAATTATATGATTCAGAAATAGATGAAGAAATAAACGAAATAAGCCCAGGAGTAAAAGGACAAAAAGTAAAATTACATCTTCCAATAGAATGCAGGAAAGATTGGATAATAAGAAGAAAGAAATGAGACAAATAGGGGTACCCCTTTTGTCTCGTTTTGGTAAATAATATAAAAGTTATATAAAAATTTTTTTATTATTTTTCTCCAAATAAAGAAAAAAGTAAAAAGCCAAGAAGGATACAAAAAAATGAAATAAAGCCTGTCAAAAAAGAAGAAATATCAGGCATAAGTACAAAAATAGAACCTAAAGAAAAACCAATAATAGAGTAAAAGGTTTTCTCATAAAAATTATTTAATAAAAAGTTAGTTAATTTCATAACAATAAGACAGCCTAAAATAAGTCCTAAGCCCATAGGAATTAAGACAGGAAAATATAAAGTAGAAATTGAGGCAAGATAAATATTGTAAACTCCCATAAGCATTAAAATAACAGTACTACTAATTCCAGGGACAACTATTCCAACAGACATGATAAAACCAGCAAGCATTAAATATGAAAAGCTAAAAGTGGAAGTTGTTTCGGTGTTTGGAATATAGGTTTCTAAAACAACTAATAAAACCCCAAATAAAAAAGCGAATAAGGTGTAAAGTAAAAATTGAAGCTTAAATTTGGCTTTTTTATTAGACTCTTTTATTAAAGAAGGAATACTTCCTAAAATTAATCCAATAAAAATAGACTTCGTTTGAATAGGAAAATTAATAAAAAAATAATTTAAAAAATTACTAAAAATTAAAACACCAATTGCTACTCCGATACCTATTGGAAGCAGAAATTTTATATTCTTTTTTATATCTTTAAAAAAATTTAAAATACTATCTAATAATTTTTCATAAATACCAAAAATAATACATAGAACGCCACTACTAATACCTGGAAGAATAGCGCCAGAGCCAATTAGTATACCTTTTACACAATTTAATAAAAATGACATAAGAAAAACACCTCTATAAAGTCTATTAGACAAAGATGTAAAAAATTCTATAAATAATATTTTTTAGGGTCAGGCACTTTATTTTTTTTGACTCATATAATGACAATAGTTAAGAATTTGGAGGTGCATTTATGTTATCAGCACTTTGTATGACAGGTATTTTTGGATTTTTTGAATTTCTAAAAACAGCGGTATTTGCTGTTCGGATATATTCAAGGAGGAAATTTATTTCCAGAACCATTATCACGGGGAAGAAGAAAAAAATTATTTAGAACAAATGGCAAAAGGAGATGATGAGGCAAGAAATATTTTAATAGAAAGAAACTTAAGATTAGTAGCACATGTTGCTAAAAAATATTCTACTGCAAAAGTAGATCAAGATGACTTGATATCAATAGGAACAATAGGTTTAATTAAAGGAATAAACAGCTTTAATCCAGAGAAGAAAACAAGACTTTCTACATATGTTGCGAGATGTGTGGATAATGAAATACTAATGTTCTTAAGAGCAAATAAAAAATTAGGAGCAGAAGTATATTTAAATGAACCAATAGGAAAAGATAAAGATGATAATGTGGTAACACTTCAAGAAGTGTTAGAAAACAACGAAAGAAATATAGAAGATGAAGTAGATATTAAAATGAAAGTAAAATTGCTATATGAAAAGATGAAATCTATTTTAAAGACAAGAGAAAAAACAATACTTGAATTAAGATTTGGATTAGGAGGCAAAAAGCCAAAAACACAAAATGAAATAGCAAGTATGATGGGAATATCTCGTTCATATGTATCTAGAATAGAAACAAAAGCAATTAGTAAACTTGCTAAAGAGATAAAAGAATAGAAAAATGAAAAAGATAAAAAATCAGAATAAGTATAACAAAGTTAATATTAAATTAAGAAAATTATTATCTAAAAAACTTCACTAGTAAAAATAAATGTGGTATAATTGCAAAAACAATTTGAGGTGAAATATGGAAAGGATAAAATTAAGAGATAGAATATTACCTAAATATACAAAAGGTGAAGAAATATTTAATATGACATCACATATAGTAGGTGCAGTACTTGGAGTTGTTGCAACTGTATTGTGTGTTGTATTTGCTGCAATACGTGGAAATGTATATGGTGTTGTAAGTGGAGCTATATATGGAGTTACAATGATTATATTATACACAATGTCTAGTATATATCATGGATTAAATCCAAAGAGATATTCTAAAAAAGTATTTCAAGTATTAGACCATTGTTCAATATTTTTATTAATTGCAGGTTCATATACGCCATTTGCATTGTGCACAATTCGTGAATATGATACAGCATCTGGTTGGGTTATATTTGGTGTAATCTGGGCAGTTGCAATTTTAGGTATTGTATTAAATTCAATTGATATAAAAAAATTTAAAGTATTTTCAATGATATGTTATTTACTTATGGGATGGTGCATAGTATTTAAAATTGGTTTGCTACCAAAATTACTAGGAACAGCAGGATTTGTATTACTTTTATTAGGAGGAATAGCATATACAGTTGGAGCTATTTTATATGGAATAGGAAAGAAACATAAATACATGCATTCAGTATTTCATTTATTTATATTATTAGGAAGCTTATTACAATTTTTCTGTATATTACTATATGTAATGTAGAAAATAGATATAAAAAAATAAAAAATAAAGAATAAAAAATAAAAAATAAAAAGAAGTAAAAAAATGTCTTTTCTACTCCTCACAAACTTAATTAATTTTACCATAAAAAGATAAAAAATGCAAATATCAAAAAAGTTAGATTAAACGAGAATAAATAAAAAAAAAGAAGATAATAATATATAATAATAAAAAGCATAAGAAATTAGAAGAATTTTCAAGTTGATAATATTTATTACTTGTGTTAAAATAAAAATAACTTAAAAGAGGAACTTTTAGAAAATAAAATATTCACCCTGCGTAGTGCGTAAGAACTTATTTTTAGAACCAACAAATATTTAAGAGGGGCCAATCTCTGAGTATGGCGTGCATGCTTACAGCATATAGTAAGAAGCCCAGGAATATTTAGGTAGGCACCCACCTGTTTTTAGGAGCAGGTCCTTAAAAATTAAGGCAGCTACGGCTAAGGCGGGGAGATTTATATAATAAGCAATAGTGATATAGCTTTATATAAATACAAAAAGAACCAGTTAACAAATAACTGGTTTTTCTTGTATGCTGTTTTTTGGGACGGGGTCAAAAAACAGCATATTTTCTATGATTATTTTCCTAATTTTATTATAGCTTTTGTATAAATTTTACAGGCAAGGATTAAGTTATCTATTTCAACAAATTCGTCTGTTTGGTGACACATATCTTTATGACCTGGAAAGTTTGGACCAAAAGATATACAGTTCTTAAATGCACGTGCATATGTACCACCGCCAATTGCGATAGGCTCGGCTTTAGAGTTTGTTTCTTCATTAAATATTTTACATAGAGTTTGAACTAGTTTATTATCTTTTGGCACATATAAAAAGTCTTCTGTTGAAGTTGTTTCAAATTCTATGTTATTGTAGTTATTACATAAAATATTAAATGAATTTTCTATATCAGAAATAGAAGTATTTATAGGTATTCTTAAATTCATACCTATTTTTAATATGTTATTTTCTAAAGAAAAATCACCAACATTTAAAGTAAGATTTCCAGATTCATCTTTGCAAGATATTCCTAAAGATTTTCCATCATATTCTGTGTTTACATATTTATTAAAAAAGTCTAGTAACTCTAAATTACAATTGTAATAGTCAAATGTTAAAGCAAGAATCACAAGTAATCTAGAAATAGCATTTATACCTGAATCTGGGTGAGCGGCATGAGCCCCAACTCCATATGAAGTAAGTTTTACTTCATTGCTACTTAATTTATAAATATCTATTTCAAAACTATTCTCTTGAATATAATGTTTTAAAGTTTCTATTAAATCATTAATATTAATTTCTTTTTCGTTTGTCTCTAGAACTAAACTACAAAATTTAGGAACAACATTAAGTGCATTATTATTACAATTAATTTCTTTTATTTTTATTTTATCAGAATTATTTGTTGTATAGTTTTGTTTTATATAACAACTTAAAATAGATTTTTCTGCATAAATACATGGAAAATCAGCATCTGGGCTAAAACCAACAGTAGGAGCTTCTTCATGCTTTTTATAATAATCAATACATTTCCAATCATTTTCTTCGTTAAGCCCTATAATTAAACGGACTCTTTTATTTAGTTTGTAATTATCCATAACAGCTTTCATAGCATATAAACTTGCGACCATTGGTCCTTTATCATCAATTGCACCTCTACCAAAGATTTTGCCATCTGAAATAGTAGCAGAAAAAGGAGGAAAGGTCCAACCAGTACCTTCTGGTACTACATCTAAATGGCCAATAATACCAACAAGTTCATCGCCTTCTCCAAATTCAATATATCCACAATAACCATCTATATTTTTAGTTCTAAAACCTAATTTTTTTCCTAAATCTAACATATATTCTAATGCAGAATTTACATTCTTTCCGAATGGTTTGGAATTATCATCAGATTTTGAATAAACACTTGGAATTTTTATTAGTTCTTGTGTAGTTTTTACAATATCATCCTTTAAATTATCAATAATATTATCTAACATAAAAATACCTCTTTCTTTTTTTTTACATTATAGCATATGTTGGACAAATATAAAATAGAATAAAAAATTTAAAATATTAGTAGTAAAAAAATATAATGTGTGTTATATTAGTTTTGAGGTGAGTTATTTGAAATTAGAAAGTGTAAAAGAATTAGAAAAACAAGCAAAAGTAATAAGAAGAGGAATAGTAGAACAAGTATACAAAGCACAGTCTGGGCATCCGGGGGGATCATTATCAATTGCAGATATAATGACAGTATTGTATTTTAATGAATTAAATGTGGATGAAAAAAATCCTAAGTGGGAAGATAGAGATAGATTAGTTTTATCAAAAGGACATTGTTGTCCAGCATTATATAGCTGTTTGGCAAATAGAGGATTTTTTGATGTCTCTAAATTAGAAGGTTTTAGAGAAATAGATAGTAATCTTCAAGGACATCCTGATATGACAAAAGTACCGGGTGTTGATATGTCAACAGGGTCACTCGGACAAGGACTTTCTTGTGCAGTAGGAATGGCAATAGCAGGAAAGATGGATAAAAAAGATTATAGAGTATATTGTATTCTAGGAGATGGAGAAATAGAAGAAGGACAAGTTTGGGAAGCGGCAATGTCAGCTACTAAATATAAGTTAGACAATTTATGTGTTATAGTAGATAATAATAATTTGCAAATAGATGGAACTATAAAAGAAGTTATGAGTTCATATCCAATAGATGAAAAATTTAAAAGTTTTGGATTCCAAATAATAAATATAGATGGACATGATATAGAAGAGATTATGAGTGCATTTGAAGTAGCAAAAAATGTTAAAGAAAAGCCAGTATGCATAATTGCAAAAACTGTTAAAGGAAAAGGCGTATCATATATGGAAAATAAAGTAGAATGGCATGGAAAAGCACCAAATGAAGAACAATATAAAATTGCTATGGAAGAATTAAAATAAAAAAGTGAGGTTTTGATATGAAAGAAATAAAAAAAGCAACCAGAGAAAGCTATGGAGAAGCTTTGTTGAAATTAGGAAAAGAAAATGATGATATAGTTGTTTTAGATGCAGATTTATCAACAGCAACAAAAACAAATATGTTTGCAAAAGAATTTCCAGAAAGATTTTTTGATATGGGAATAGCAGAAGCAAATATGATGGGAGTAGCAGCAGGACTTGCAACTTGTGGAAAGGTACCTTTTGCAAGTACATTTGCAGTATTTGCAGCAGGTAGAAGTTATGACCAAATAAGATGTAGTATAGCATATCCAAAATTAAATGTAAAAATATGTGCAACACATTCAGGAGTAACTGTTGGTGAAGATGGAGCAACACATCAAATGATAGAAGATATTTCTATGATGAGAACAATGCCAAATATGATAGTAATGTCAACATCTGATGATGTAGAAACAAAATGGGCAGTAAAGGAAATAGCTAAAATAGAGGGACCAGTATATTTAAGACTTGCCAGAATGAAAACTTCTGCAATTTATGATGAAAATCAAAAATTTGAAATAGGAAAGGGAGTTCAAATAGGTGAAGGAACAGATGCAACAATATTTGCAACAGGTGTAACTGTAGAGCAGGCTTTAATTGCTAAAGAACATTTAAAAGAAAGAGGGATAGATGTAAGAGTTGTTGATGTTCATACAATAAAACCAATAGATAGAGAATGTATTATAAAATGTGCAAAAGAAACTAAAAAGTTAATTTCTATAGAAGACCATAATATAATAGGAGGATTAGGTTCAGCAATAGCAGAAGTATTAACAGAAGAATATCCTGTAAAGTTGGTAAGGTTAGGAGTACATGATACATTTGGAAAATCAGGAAAAGCTGAAAAACTGATGGAGTATTTTGGAATAGATGCAAAAGATATAATAAAAAGTATATGATGTCGATATTTAGGACGTTTCCTTTGGGTACAAAATGTTGTAAAGGAAACGTCCATATTCGGCAATGTGAATTTTTTGTAAATTTTAAAAAATAAAGAAAAACGACGAAAAAGTGAAAAAACTCGAAAAAAACCAACATTTTCTATCATATTTTTTATAAAAAACTATTGCAAAAAATTGACTTTATTGTTATTATAAGAGAGTAAAGTAAGATAGAATACTATGCCGAAAAATTATATAAAAAACAAAGGGTAAGGAGAAGCTAAAATGATAGAATTTAGAAATGTCACAAAAACCTATGATACAGGGACTAAAGCTATAAAAAATGCTAATTTTGTTATAGATAAAGGTGAGTTTGCATTTTTAGTAGGTTCTTCAGGAAGTGGAAAATCAACACTTATTAAATTAATATTAAAAGAGGAAGAACCAACATCAGGAAACATAATAATAAATGGAAAAGATACAACATTTTTAAAACCAAATAGAATACCATATTTAAGAAGAAGTATGGGAGTAGTATTTCAAGATTTTAGACTTTTACCAGATAAAACTGTATATGATAATGTAGCATATGCTATGTATATCGTAAGAGCTACACCAAGACATATTAGAAGACAAGTGCCAATGGTATTATCACTTGTAGGATTAAGTGGAAAAGCTAAAATGTATCCAAATGAATTATCAGGAGGAGAACAACAAAGAGTGGCTTTAGCAAGAGCGTTAGTAAATAATCCATCTATGTTAATAGCAGATGAACCAACTGGAAACTTAGATCCAGATACAGCATGGGATATAATGAATTTATTAAATGACATTAATATGAGAGGAACAACAGTAGTTGTTGCAACTCATGCTAAGGATATAGTAAATAAAATGAAAAAAAGAGTAATACACATTCGCAAGGGCGAAATAGTTAGAGATGATAAAAAAGGCGGTTATGATTATGAAATATAGCAGGTTAGGATATTTTATAGGTGAAGGATTTAGTAACGTATTTAAAAATAAAAAGTCAACAGGTGCTTCTCTTATGATTATGTGCGCAACTATGATTATATTTGGAATTTTCTTAATATTAGGAGAAAATATTAATCACTTTGTAAGTCAAGTAGAATCACAACAAGGTATAGAAGTATTTATAAAAAATGAAGCAACACAAGAGCAAATAGATGAATTGGGAGAAAAAATAAGAGATATAGATGGTGTTGGTACAGTAGAGTTTAGATCAAAAGAAGAAAACTTAGAACAAATGAAGGAAAGATTTGGTGATAAGCAAGACTTGTTAGAAGGTTACGAAGGTGATAACAATATATTTTCAGCATCATATATAGTAACTCTAACAGATTTAACAAAAAGTCAAGCAGTACAAAACCAAATTAATACGTATAGAGACGTAGTAAAGAAAATTACTAGTAAAGATGAAGTTATAACAACATTAATAAATTTGGCAAATGGAATTAAGATTGTAACAGGAGTAATATTGTTGTTGTTAATTATAATTTCAATATTTATTATAGCGAATACAATAAAGCTTACAGTACACGCAAGAAGAAAAGAAATTTCAATTATGAAATACGTAGGTGCAACAAATGGATTTATAAGATGGCCATTTATTGTAGAAGGTATGATTATAGGAGTCTTAGCAAGTATTATATCAATTGTAATAGTTGGAGGAGCATATACATTTATTGCAGACAAATTAGTAAGTTCACAGTTTATGCAATTAATTAATATGAACCTAATTAGTTTTAGTGACATGTTTAGTTCAATAATATTTGTTTATATGTTACTGGGAATTGGTATAGGTGTTCTTGGAAGTGTAATCTCTATGAGAAAATATTTAAAGGTATAAAGGAGAAAAAATGCGAAAGTTTTTAATTATAATTTTAGCTTTTGTAATATGTATTTTCAGTATTTTTCCTTATGTACATGCAGAAAATGAAACAGAAAATAATGGGGCAAATAATACAACCAATACAGCAGTAGATAATCTTCAAAATGAAAGAAATGAAGTTCAAAACCAAATAGATGAGGCAAGTGGAAAATTAGAAGGAGTACAGAATGATTTATCACAAAATTTAGAACAAGTACAAAAATTAGATGAAAGGATTTCTGAAACAGAGCAAGAGCTAAATGATTTAAATACACAAATAACAGATTTACAAAATTCAATAGATGAAGTAGAAGCAAACCTGAAAACTGCACAAGAATCATATGATTCACAAAAAAAAATATTAGATAATTATTTAATTGATGTGCAAGAAACAGGTGACACTCAATATTTAGACGTTTTACTTAGCTCAAAGAATATTTCGGACTTTTTGTCTAGCTATTACTTGATTTCAGAGCTTGCAAGCTATGAAATGGATTTGCTAGATGATATGCAAGCAAGAAAAGATGAAATACAAGCATCTAAAACAAAATTAGAGCAAGATAGAGAACAATTAGCAACTATAAAAGCAAATCAATCAAAAACAGCTACTATATTAGAAAATACTAAATCAGTAAGACAAAACTTCATATCTAAATTGTCAGACCAAGAAAAAGAAATTCAAGCTAAAATAGATGATTATAATGCAAGATATGATGAAATAAATAAAGAAATATTGCAGTTGGCTCAAGGAAGTATAGCTTCACAATATATAGGAGGAGAATTAGCTTGGCCAGTGCCGGGTTATACAAGAATAACTTCTAATTATGGAATGAGATATCATCCTATATTACATGTAAACAAATTACATACAGGAGTGGACATAGGAGCTCCAAGAGGTGCAATATTTATAGCAGCAAATGATGGGATAGTAACAAAAGCAAGTTTTAATACAGCATATGGAAATATGGTAATAATAGACCATGGTGGAGGAGTATCTACTTTATATGCACATGGTGATGAAATTTTAGTTGAAGTTGGACAAACTGTTAAAAGAGGAGATCCAGTATTAAAAGTAGGCTCAACAGGATATGCAACTGGACCACATGCACACTTTGAAGTAAGACTAAATGGTGTTGTAACTGACCCAATGCCATATATAACAAATGGATTGGTACCACAGACACAAACAAATAATGAAGAAACGCGGAACTAATGAAACGAATCAATAAAAGTAAAAAAGAAAGTAGGAGGAACTTATGAAAAGAATTGGACTAAAAATATTAGGGGTAGTTTTAGTAACAATTATATTATTACAGTTTAATTGTGTAATGGCGGTTTCGCAAAAAGATTTAGATAATGTAAATAGTGAAATTGAAGACAAAAAAGAAGAATTAGAAGATGTACAAAATCAAAAATCTCAAACAATGTCAGAAGTAGAAGATTTAACAACAAAGATATCTGATTATCAGACACAAATAGATGATTTAGATAGTCAAATAAGTGATTTAAATACTAAAATAGAAGAATCTCAAAAAAAAGTAGATGAAACACAGGCGAAATATGATGAAAATAAAAAATTAGCAGAAGAAAGATTAGTAGTAATGCAAGAATCTGGAGATACAACATTTTTAGATTTTATATTATCTGCTGATAGTATAACTGATTTAATTTCTAGTTATTATTTAGCATCAGAATTAGCTGAGGCTGATACAGAACTTTTAAATAGTTTGGAAGAAGAAAGACAGGAAGTTGAAAATGCTAAAGCTGAATTAGAAAATAATAAATCACAGCTGGATAATGCTAAAAAGACTAAAGAAAGTGCATCAGCTCAATTAGAAGTTTTGAAAAGCGAAAAAAATGAACAAGTTGAACAATTATCTCAAGATGAGAAAGATTTACAAGCAGAAATTGATGAATTGGTAGACCATGAATCAAGTATTAAAAAAGAAATTGAAAGAATGAAAGCTGAATATGATAAAAATAATTCTGGTGGAAGTAATAGCAATACAGCTACAAGTTCTTTTGGATTTGGATGGCCAGTATCAAATAATAGAATTGGAACAGGATATGGAGTTTCAGGTTCATATTGGAGTTCAGGATATCATACAGGAGTTGATTTCCCGGTAGGAGCAGGAACACCAGTATATGCAGTTGGAGATGGACAAGTATTTGATACAGGATATAATAGTGCATATGGAAATTTTGTAGAAATATATCATGGAAATAACGTATATAGTTTTTATGCTCATGCGTCAAGTGTTAATGTAAGCAAAGGACAAAAGGTAACTAAAGGGCAACAAATAATGTTATCAGGGGCAACTGGAAATGTTACAGGTGCACATCTACATTTTGAGATTAGAACACCTAGTTATGGATATTCAAGCTGTGTAAATCCAATGCCATATTTACCTTAAGCTATTAATTATTTATAATAAATAATAGATAAATTACATTAGTAAAAATTATGGGAGGAACGTATGAAAAGGATAATTTTAAAAATAATGGGAGTAGTTGTTGTGCTAATTGTGCTGTTACAATCAATAGCAATGGCTGCAACACAAAGTGAATTACAAAATCAAAAGGATGACAATCAAGATAAAATTGATGATGCTAAGGAAAATTTAAGTAATGTTCAAGAGCAGAAATCAGGAGTACAAGAAGAGATAAATAATTTAGATAGTCAAATTACTGATTATCAGTCACAAATTGCTGATTTAGATGCTAAAATTAATGATTTAAATACTCAAATAGAAGAAGCACAAAAAAAGCTAGATGAGGCACAAACACAATATGATGAGAATCAAAAATTAGCAGAAGAAAGATTAGTAGCAATGCAAGAATCAGGTGATGTATCATATTTAGACTTTATACTATCTTCTGATAGTATTGCAGATTTAATTTCTAGTTATTATTTAGCATCAGAACTAGCACAAGCTGATACAGAATTATTAGATTCACTTCAAACACAAAAAGATGAAGTAGAAAAAGCAAAAGCAGATTTAGAAAATAGCAAAGCTGAATTAGATAATTCAAAAGCAAGCAAAGAAAGTGTTACTGCACAATTAGAAGTTGTAAAAGAAGAAAAAAATACAGAGGTTGCAAAATTATCTGAAGATGAAAAGCAGATTCAAGCACAAATAGATGAATTGGCAGAGGCAAATAAAGAAATAGATGCTAAAATTCAAGCTGCAATAAAAGCAGCACAGGCATCAAAACCTAGTAAGCCTTCAAATAGTGGAAATACAGGAGGTAGTACTGGTGGTGCAACTTCAACTGGAGGTGGAGCGGTTAGTTCTTCAGGATTTATTTATCCAGTACCATCAGGATATAGAACAATTACTACAGGAATGTATTATTCGAGTGGAGCATATCATGGTGCAGTAGATTTTGGTTCTGGAGGAGTTAATGGACAACCAGTATATGCAGTTGCAGATGGAACTGTAATTGTATCTGAAAGATTAAGCGGAAGTTATGGAAATTATATTATAATTATGCATGATAATGGTTTATTTACACTATATGCACATGGTCAAGATGGTTCAAGAACTGTTTCAGCAGGAGATAGAGTAACACAAGGACAACAAATAATGAGAGTTGGATCAACTGGAAATTCAACAGGACCACACTTACATTTTGAAGTAAGAACTAGTCCCGGAAATTATAGTAATAGAGTAAATCCAAAAGATTATTTACCTTAAAAATACTTTGTAATTTAAGTAATTAATTATACATATAATTAAATAAATAATTGTAAAAAATATATGGGCGGAAAACCTTCCGCCCAGCTTTAGTACACTTAAGTACCAAACTGAAAATGGAGGCTAGAAATGGAAAAAGAAAAAAAGTTTAAGACTTACAAAATTGTGATGCTAGTTATTTTAGTTGCATTTGTAACTTTTTTAGTAACGTCAATTGTAATGTATCAATATTTTACAAATGATGGCTTTGGAAAGAGTCTTGTAGCAAGAGCAGATGAAAGTGAAGAAATAGCAGATTCCTTAAAGCAATATAGAAAAATAATAGACAAATATTATTTAGGAAATATTGATGAGAATGAATTAAAAGAAGGCGCTATAAAGGGATATGTGGCAGGTTTAGGAGATGAG
Organism: uncultured Clostridia bacterium; assembly: GCA_944386735.1. Taxonomy (GTDB): domain Bacteria; phylum Bacillota; class Clostridia; order TANB77; family CAG-508; genus CAG-269. The sequence goes on along the minus strand of CALXCH010000004.1, from coordinate 24,997 downwards.
TATACAGAATACATTCCTAAAGAAGATATGGTAGATTATATGGCAGATATTACAGGAGATTTTGTAGGTGTTGGAATATATATGGTACAAGATACGGAAGTAAATAGAATAATGGTATTAACACCAATAAAAGGAGGTCCTGCAGAAAAAGCAGGGATACAACCAGGAGACTATATAATAGCTGTAGATGGAGTACAATATACAGGAGAACAGATGACAGAAGTATCTAATAAAATTAAAGGTGAAGAAGGAACAACTGTTAAATTAGAAATTTTAAGAGATGGTGAAACTTTAAACTTTGAATTAAAAAGAGAAAATATAAAAGTAAATCCAGTTGAAGGAGAAGTATTAGAAAATAATATTGGATATATAGAATTTTCTTCATTTGATGAAGGAACAGCAGATGAATTTAAAGCTAAGTTTGAAGAACTTCAAAAACAAGGAATTACTTCACTAATAATAGATTTAAGAAATAATGGTGGAGGAATAGTAGATGAAGCTCTACAAATTGCAAATTATATATTAGATAAGGATTCAGTTATTTTATATGAAGTAGATAAAAATAATAATGAAGAAGTAGAAAAAACAACAGATAATCCAATAATTAATATGCCAATTGTGTTGTTAACAAATGAGAATACAGCAAGTTCATCAGAAATACTAGCAGGAGCATTAAGAGATTATGGAAAAGCAACAATAGTAGGAACGAAAACATATGGAAAAGGGGTAATACAACAATTACTTACATTACCTGATGGAAGCGGATTGAAAATAACTTCAGAAAAATATTTAACACCAAATAGAACAGAAATAAATAAAGTAGGAATAGATCCAGATGAAAAGGTAGAGTTACCAGATACAGTAAAAAATGTTTTAAATGTTGATAGAAATGAAGACACACAATTACAAAAAGCAATTGAGGTATTAAAATAATGTCACATAGAAACGTTTATAATGCAATATATAAATTGAAATGAGGGATGACAATGAATTTACCAAATAAACTAACTATATTTAGAATAATATTAGTACCAATAATGGTAATAATTCCATTTTTTGGAATAGACGCAAGAGTTTTAGGAATACCATTAGAGTGGATTATAATTGATGTTATATTTATAATAGCTTCTATAACAGATAAATTAGATGGGTATTTAGCAAGAAAAAATCACCAAGTAACAGCATTTGGTAAATTCTTAGATCCTTTAGCAGATAAAATATTAGTGCTAGCTGCAATGATAATGTTAGTTGAAATGCAAAAATTACCTGCATGGATACCAATTATAGTGCTAGCTAGAGAATTTGTTGTATCAGGATATAGATTAATTGCAGTAGAACAAGGTGGAGAAGTAATTGCAGCATCTAAATGGGGAAAACTAAAAACAGTAACTCAAATGATAGCAATTATTTTAGCTTTTTTAGATTTAAATGCATTTGGAGAATGCTTTACAGGAGTATTACAAGGTGGAGATTTAGTATTAAACTTAATAGTAACAATAATGATGATTATACAAGTTATTGCAACAATATTCTCTGGAGTAGATTATTTAAAAGGTGCTAAAAAATACATGAAGACTAAATAAATATCATAGTTAAAGAATAAAAAATAAAAGCATATAAAATAAGAATAAACTAAAGATAAAATGAATATAATGTTAAATAAAAAATGGGGTTTACTTGACAAATTCCATTTTTTGCCGTAATATATATAGGATTTTAAAAATGTAAATTACCTAAAGAGAGGAGAAATGAACAATGGATGAGGAAAAAGAAGTAATATTAACACAAGAAGGACATGATAAATTAGAAGAGGAGTTAAACTATTTAAAAACAGAAAAAAGAGCTGAAATAGCTGATAGAATAAAAGTAGCATTAGGATTTGGTGACTTATCTGAAAACTCAGAATATGATGAGGCTAAAACTGCACAAGCAGAAAATGAAACAAGAATAGTAGAATTAGAGAATAAATTAAGACATGCTAAAATAATTGACCAAAAAGATATTAATACAGATACTGTTCAAGTTGGAAATATTGTAAAAGTATTAGATATGGAATTTGATGAAAAAGTTGAATATCAAATTGTTGGTTCTACAGAAGTAAATTTAGCTGAAAATAAAATTTCTAATGAATCACCTTTAGGAGCAGCTTTACTTGGAGCTAAGAAGAACAATATAGTTGAAGTAAATGCACCTGGTGGAGTTATCAAATATAAAATATTGTCAATAAAAAAATAAAATGTTCCGACTGTTTTTTGGGACGGGGCAAAAAAACATTAAAAAATATCCTTAAATACAATAAGGATATTTTTTAATTTATTTATTTTTATTTTACTGTTTTTTTGCCCCGTCCCAAAAAACAGCTACTTTCTAAAGCAAGTTTAATCATGTTATTTAAACCAGTTTGCCTTTCTTCAGGAGTTGCAATTTCTTTAATATATTTTGAATCTACAACACTCATTAAACAACTTGCTTTTTTATTTAGCATTTTAGCAGTGTAAAATAATGCAAAAGCTTCCATTTCAGCACTAATGGGATTGAAATCAGAAGGCACTCTTTCTAAAAATTTATTTACATCTGTCATATAAACATCAAAACAGTCTGTACAAACTGTATTACCTTTTACAATTTTAGTATTTGTTTCATTTGCTATTTTTTCAATAGTAGAATTTAGTTCTTCATTTCCTTCTACAATATGACAATTATCATTATTTAATGTTAATGCAAAGTTAGATTCGCTAAATACTTTATCAGCTAAAATAATATCAAATAGTTTTAATTCAGGTTTATAGCCTCCACAAGAACCTATTCTTATTATATTTTCTACTTCATAAAACTTATATAATTCATATGAGTATATTCCCATACTTGGCATACCCATTCCAGATGCCATAACAGTTACAACTTTTCCTTTATATGTTCCAGTATAAGCATACATACTTCTTACTTGATTTACTAATTTTGCGTCCTCTAAAAAGTTTTCTGCAATGTATTTTGCTCTTAATGGATCTCCTGGCATAATTACAGTTTTTGCAATATCACCTAAATTTGCTTCATTATGTGGTGTTGGCATAATTATCACTCCTTTAAATATTTTTGTTTTGTATAAGTAGTATATCAATAAATGTATAAAAATAAAAGTAAAAATAATAAAAACTCTTGTAAAAATTATTTATAGGTGGTAAAATAATAATAGATTGAAAAAAAACCAAATTTTTTGGCGGATTTTTAATCTTTTTTTATTTGGTTTTGTTTTTTATTTTGGAAAGGGGAAGAAAATGAATACAAAGTACATATTTGTAACAGGAGGAGTAGTATCAGGATTAGGAAAGGGAATAACTGCAGCATCATTAGGTAGACTATTAAAAAACAGAGGATATAAGGTAACAATACAAAAATTTGATCCTTATATAAATGTGGATCCAGGAACAATGAATCCATATGAACATGGAGAAGTATTTGTAACAGATGATGGAGCAGAAACAGATTTAGATTTAGGACATTATGAAAGATTTATAGATGAAAATCTTACGCATAATTCAAGTGTAACGATGGGAAAGGTATATTCTTCTGTAATAGAAAAAGAAAGAAAAGGAGAATATTTAGGAAAAACAGTACAAGTAATACCACATATCACAAATGAAATAAAGGACAGAATTTATGGATTTGAAAATACTGATACAGATATAGTAATAACGGAAGTAGGTGGAACTGTAGGAGATATAGAAGGTTTATCTATATTAGAAGCAATAAGACAAGTAGGGCTAGAAAAAAATCCAGAAGATGTATTATATATACATGTAACATTACTTCCATATATACATGGTTCAAATGAAATAAAATCAAAGCCAACTCAACATTCAGTAAAAGAATTACAAAGTTTAGGAATAAAACCTGACATATTAGTATGTAGAACAGAATTAGATATACCAGATAGTATAAGAGAAAAATTAGCACTATTTTGTAATGTCAGAAAATCAAGTGTAATTCAAAATAAAACAGCAGATTGCTTATATGCAGTACCTTTAATGCTTGAGGAAGAAGGATTAGCAAGGGAAGTATGTAATCATTTAAAATTAGATAATTATGTACCAAATAATATAGAATGGCAAGAAATGATTGAAAGTATAAGAAAAATAGATAAAAACAATAAAGTAAAAGTAGCAATAGTAGGAAAATATGTAAAATTAGAGGATTCATATATATCAGTAATAGAAAGCTTACATCATGCAGGTTTTGCAAATAATGTAAATGTAGAAATAGATTTAGTGGATGCAGAAAAGGTAAATAAAGAAACAGCAAAAGATATTTTATCTAAGTATGATGGAATAATAGTGCCAGGTGGTTTTGGAACAAGAGGAATAGAAGGAAAGATAGAAACAATTAAATATGCAAGAGAAAATAAAGTTCCATTTTTAGGAATATGTCTAGGTATGCAAATGGCAGTTGTAGAATTTGCAAGAGATGTATTAGGATTAAAAGATGCAAACTCATCAGAACTTGATGAAAAAACTAAAAACCCAGTAATACATATAATGGAAGAACAAAAGAAAGTAAACAAAAAAGGTGGAACAATGAGACTAGGAGCTTATCCTTGTATTATTAAAGAAGGAAGTCTAGCAAGCAAGGTATATGGTAAAAAAGAAATATCAGAAAGACATAGACATAGATTTGAATTTAATAATGACTATAGAGAAGAATTAGAAAAAGCAGGCCTAACAGTATCTGGAACATCTCCAGATGGAAACTTAGTTGAAATAGTTGAAATAAAAGATCATCCATATTTTATTGCAGGACAATTCCATCCAGAATTAAAATCAAGGCCAAACCGTCCAGCGCCTTTATTTGTAGGGCTAGTAAAGGCTTGCGTTGATAATAGAAAATAGAAAAAATAAATTTTAAGAAATTTTCAAAATACTATTGACAAAAAAGGAAAAAACCTTTATAATCTATAATTGTCAGGAGGAATTGCAGGTGTAGTTCAATGGTAGAACCTCAGCCTTCCAAGCTGATGACGTGGGTTCGATTCCCACTACCTGCTCCAAAATCCTGACAATTAACTTTATATATGCAGGTGTAGTTCAATGGTAGAACCTCAGCCTTCCAAGCTGATGACGTGAGTTCGATTCTCACTACCTGCTCCACTATTTAAACGACTATAAATAGTCGTTTTTTTATTTGAAAAAAAATTATAGCTAATAAAGTAAAATGTTTTTTATATCTTGTTTTTTTTCCTTAATTATTATAATATAAAGAAGAACTAAAAATAGGGGGATTAAAATGGAAAAAGAAAAGAAGAAAAGTAGTAAGAAAATTTTAATAATAACAATTATTGTTATATTATTAGTAATTGTAGTAATTTCAGTAATATTATTTAGAAAATTTAAAAAGCCAAACGAAGACGAAATAATAGTAAAAGATTCATATATTGATGAAACTGATATTAATTATCTTCATAAAGAAACTGTAATATGTGAAGATGGAAGTATATATGGATTTTTAAAAACAGAACGTTCAGGTGATGAAAAATATAATTATAAAGGTAAAGTTAATAAAAAAGACTTAGAAAAAATTAAAGAATATTCAAAAAATTTAGATTTTAGCGAAGAAAAATATTTAAAAATAACAGAACCCATTTCACCAGTTATGCCTAGTGAACGTTTTGAACGAGAAATTTTGGTTCACAATGATGAATTAAATAAAAATATACTATTAATGAGTTTAGAAGGTAAAACTACAGAAAAAAACATGAGTGAAAATGCTATAGAATTAACAGAATTGATTCTAAAATATACTAATAAACAATAATTTTAGGAGTGTAGATATTATAATTAATACTACGCTCTTTTTATATTTCATTTTTTTGTTAAAAAATATTGTTTAAAGCAATTAATATGCTTGTAAAATTTTGCAAATTAGTGTAAAATACGTTTAGATTGTAAATAATAATTAGGAGTGATAAAAAAATGCGATTCGTAACAGATGAAGAATCAAAAAAAGAGTATAAAGAATTTTTAGAAAATCATGAAAGATGTAATTTTCAACAATCATTAGAATGGGCAGAAGTAAAAAAGCCAAACTGGAAACCAGAAGTAGTTTTGGCAGAAGATGAAGATGGAAACATAATAGGCTCAATTTGTGTATGGATACGTAAGATGCCTATATTTGGAAATATGATATATTCACCAAGAGGACCTGTATGTGACATACATGATGTAGCAGTTATGAAACAATTAACAGATGGAGTAAAGGAGCTTGGAAAAAAATATAAAGCATTTGTATTTAGAAATGAACCAGATATATTAAGTTCAGATCAAGATTATAGAGATGTTGTAACAAGTTTGGGATATAAAATAAAAGATGATGCAAAAGACTTTAAAGATGAGATTCAACCAAGATATGTATTTAGATTAGATATAAAAGGGAAAACTGAAGAAGAAGTAATGGCAGGATTTAAACAAAAATGGAGATATAATGTACGTTTGGCTACAAGAAAAGGTGTTACCATAAAAGAAGGAACAAAAGAAGATTTAAAAGATTTTTATAATATTATGGTAGAAACAGGAAAAAGAGACGGATTTATAATTAGACCATTAGAATATTTTGAAAAAATGTATGACTGTTTAGCACCAGAACATATGAAAGTCTTAATGGCATATTATGATGGAAAGCCAATATCAGGAGTAATTCCTATCTTTTATGGAAATAAAACATGGTATTTGTATGGTGCAAGTAGCAATGAACATAGAAATCTTATGCCAAACTATTTATTGCAATGGGAAATGATAAAAATGGCAATTGCAAGAGGTGATGATGTTTATGACTTTAGAGGAGTATCTGGAGTAGTAGACGAAAATCATCCACAATATGGTTTATATAGATTTAAACAAGGATTTGGAGCAACATTTACAGAATTTATTGGAGAAGTATATATTCCATTTAAACCACTAACATATAAATTATACAAATTCTCAGAAAAAGCATTTAGAACATTAAGACAAATAAAAAGAAAATTATCTAAATAGAGGGGAAAAGTATTGAATACTTTAGTAATTGAAAAAGATGATTTAAGACATAATATAGAACAAATAAAAGAATTTGCATTGGAAAGAGGACAAGATGATAATGGGAATTCTTTAAAGATAATAGCAATTGTGAAGGCTAATGGATATGGTTTAGGAATAGTAGAATTTACGAAATTTTTAATAGATAATGGAATAACAAGTTTTGCAGTATCAACGAAAGAAGAAGCTTTAATTTTAAGAGAAGCGGGAATAAAAGAAGAAATACTAATGCTATCAGCTTGTAGTATAAAAGAAGAATTGAAAGAGTTAGTAGAAAATAATATTATTTTAACTTTAAGTTCAAAAAAAGATGCAAAAGCAATTGATGAATTAGGAGAAGAATTAGATAAAGAAATAAAAGTACATTTAAAGATTGATACTGGATTTGGTAGGTATGGATTTATCTATTCTAAAAGAGATGAATTAGTAGAAACATTAAAAAATTTAAAGCATGTAAAAATAGAAGGAACATATACGCATTTTTCAGTAAGTTTTTTTGATGAAAAATATACTAAATTACAATTTGAAAGATTTATAGATGTAATAGAAGTACTAAAAATGAATGAAATAGATACAGGAATTTTACATGTGTGTAATTCATCAGCATTTTTAAAATATCCAAATATGCACTTAAATGCAGTAAGAATAGGCTCAGCATTTTTAGGTAGATTATCATTTAAAGATTATATAGACTTAAAGAAAATAGCATATTTAGAAAGTGAAGTTACCGAAATAAAAGAACTACCAAAAGGATTTAATATTGGTTATTCTAATTCATATAAAACAAAAAAGAAAACAGAAATTGCAATTGTACCTTGTGGATATATGTCAGGCTTTAATGTGAAAGCGGAAGATGATTTATTTAGATTTGTAGATAAATTAAGGTTTTTAAAAAATGATATAAAAAATTTATTAAAAAAACAAGCTCTTTATGTGAAAATAAATAACGAAGATTATAAAATACTTGGTAGAGTTGGAGCATATCACATTGTTTTAGATATAACAGGGAAGGACGTAAAAATTGGTGACAAAGTTATTTTAGATGTAAATCCAAAATTTGTAGATTCTAGCATAAGAAGGGAGTACAGATAATAAATGGAAGAAGAAAAGAAAACAGAAGATGTAAAAGAAGAAAAAAAGGAAGAAAATCCAAAAAATAATAATGAAAATGAATTAAATATGGGATTTTTTAAAAAAGTATGGTATTCAATAACTAAGATTGAAAAATATCCTAATATGTCAGCACAAGGACTAGGAAAAGCTATAAGTTATTTGGTAAAGATAGTTGCGATATTTACTATTGTATTTTGTTTAGGAGTTGTATATCAAACACATAATATGATTGGTGAAGGGATAGAATATTTACAAAATAGTTTTCCGGAGTTTTCTTATAAAGATGGAACCTTAAATGTAGAATCAGAAGAACCAATAACAATATCAGCTGAAGATTCAGTAGTAGGAGAGACAATTATTGATACGAAAACAGAAAGTCAAACGACCATTGATGAATATGCAAATAAGGTAACTAATGCAGGTGGAGGAATTATAATTTTAAAAGATAAGGTAACTATAAAAAATCCAGCTATTGCAGGAACAATTAGTTATTCATACAAAGATACATTTGAAAGAATGGGAATTACGGAATTTAATAAACAAGGTGTAATAGATTTTGCGAATAGTGGAAAAATTGTAGCACTATATGTAAGCATATTTTTAACAGTATTTATTTATGAGTTTGTAATATTTTTCTTAAGTGTACTTTCTGATGCAATACTTCTTAGTTTCTTTGGATTTTTTACGGCATGGCTTGCAAAAATAAAGATGAGATATGTTGCAATATTTAATATGTCAGTATATGCACTTACTTTATCTGTTATATTAAATATGTTATATATGGGAATAAATATATTTATACCATTTGAAATGCAATATTTCCAAGTAATGTATGTTGCGGTAGCTGTTATATATTTAGTTGCAGCAATATTAATATTAAAAAGTGAATTTGTAAAAAAACAAATGGAATTAATGAAAATAGCAGAAGCACAAGAAGTAATAAAAAAACAAATGGAAGAAAAAGAAAGAGAAGAAGAAGAGAAAAGAGCAAGAGAAGAACAAAGAAAAAAAGATAAAGAAAGAGAAGAGAAAGAAAAAAAAAAAAAAGAGGAAAAAGAAGAAAAGAAAAATCAAGGACAGGAGCCAGAAGGTTCTGGAGCATAAAATTAGACTTTAGGGGGAAGAAGGAGGAACAATGAATAAAGAAAGGAAAAATAATAAGGATAAAAATAAGGAAAAAAAGGGAAGATATCAATTAATATTAATTTTAGTATTACTTGTTGTTTTAGCTATATTAATAGGATTGACAGTATATTTAATGAAAAATAAAACAAATAAAGATGAAAATACTTTAGCATATACAGATTTAATTCATGAAATTAATAATCAAAATGTAGAAAGTGTAGAAATGACAACAGGAAGTACTACAGCAAAAGTAAAATTAAAAAATGATGAAGAAGAAAAAACAACAATTGTACCAAATGTTGAAAGTTTTATGGATTTACTACAAACTAAGGTAGAAGAAGGAAATGAAATAGAATTAATACAAAAACCAAGAAGCTTTATAGCACAATTACCAAGTTATATAATTTCATTTTTACCAACAGCTATTATGTTAGCATTATTCATAATGTTGTTTAAGATGCAAGGATTAGGAGAAAAAGGAAAAGTATATGATGATACAGAAAGAAAAACAAAAGTAACATTTGATGATATTGCAGGTTTAGATGAAGAAAAACAAGAAATGATGGAAATTGTAGATTTCTTAAAAAGACCTGAAAAATATACTAAAATGGGAGCAAGAGTTCCAAAAGGAGTATTACTTTATGGAAAACCAGGAACAGGAAAAACCTTAATTGCAAAAGCAATTGCTGGTGAAGCAGATGTACCATTTATCTCAATGAGTGGTTCTGAATTCATAGAAATGTTTGCAGGACTTGGAGCATCTCGTGTTAGAAAACTATTTGAAAAAGCAAGAAAATTAGCTCCTTGTATTGTATTTATAGATGAAATAGATGCAATTGGTTCTAGAAGAACATCAAATAGTGGGGCAGAAAGTGAAAATAATCAGACATTAAACCAACTATTAGTAGAAATGGATGGTTTTGGCTCAGAAGAAACTATAATAGTTTTAGCTGCAACAAATAGACCAGAGATGCTTGATAAAGCACTTTTAAGACCTGGTAGGTTTGATAGAAGAATTACAATACCGGTACCTGATTTAAAAGGAAGATTAGAAATATTAAAGATTCATAGTAAGGATAAAAAATTAGCAGACGATGTAAACTTAGAAAGTATTGCAGAAGATACAGCAGGTTTTACTGGTGCAGAACTTGAAAATATCTTAAATGAAGCAGCAATTACAGCAACTAAAAATAAACATGAAGATATTGAAAATGATGATATTGAAGAAGCTGTAAAGAAAGTAACTGTTGGATTAGAAAAGAGAGAAAGAAAATATTCAGATAAAGATAAAAAATTAACTGCTTACCATGAAGCAGGACATGCTGTAGTTAGTAGATACTTACCTACACAAACTAATGTAAAAGAGATATCTATTATACCAAGAGGAGTTGCTGGTGGATATACAATGTATAAGTCTGATGAAGATAAATATTATATATCTAAAACAGAAATGCAAGAGAAATTAGTAGCATTGCTTGGTGGTAGAGCAGCAGAAAAATTAGTTTTAAATGATATTTCAACTGGTGCAAGTAATGATATAGAAGTTGCAACTGGAATTGCAAGAGATATGGTTACTAAATATGGAATGAGTGATAAATTAGGCCCAATAGATTTCCAAGGAAAAGAACCATATGAGATGCAAATGTTTGGTGAAAACATTGGAGATAAAATAGGTGCAGAAGTTAAAGAGTTAATAGATACTGCATATAATAGAGCAATTTCATTATTACAAGAACATAGAGATAAATTAGATGCAATTGCTACAGAACTATTACAGCATGAAAAAATTAATGAAGAAGAATTTGATAAATTCTTTGAAGAATAATACAAGAAGGGTGAATTTAATTTATAATTTATTAGAAATAGTGCCAAAATAAAAATTGGCACTATTTTTGTGGAATTTGTGTGAATTTTATGGTATTATAGTTATGTGTAGTGGAGGTGAGGTTATGACGATAAGAGAAACAATAAGAAAAGGAATGATAATGCTAAAAAATAACAATGTAACAGAACCAAATATAAAAGCAAGATTAGTAATGCAATATGTGTTAAATAAGCCAAGAGAATATTTAATGATCTATGATAGACAAACAGTAATGTTAAGACAAGAAGTAAATTACTTTAGAGCAATAAAAAAATTGTGTGCTGGAATACCTTTGCAACATATAACGCATAGACAAGAATTTATGAAAATGACATTTTATGTAGATGAAAATGTGTTAATACCAAGACAAGATACTGAGGTATTGGTAGAAGAAGTAATAAAAATTGCAAAAAAAATAAATGCAAAAAAATTCTTAGACTTATGCACAGGAAGTGGAGCGATAGCGGTATCACTTGCAAAATATATTGAAGGAAGTTCTGTTACAGCAGTAGATATATCAAGAAAAGCATTAAATGTAGCAAAATTAAATGCAAAAAATAATGAAGTAGAAGATAGGATAACATTTGTAGAATCTGATTTATTTAAGAATTTAAAAAAAGAAAAATATGATATTATAGTGTCAAACCCACCATATATAAGAAAAGAGGTATTAAAAAAATTAGATAAAGAAGTGCAAAAAGAACCTCATATTGCTCTAGATGGAGGATATGATGGTTTAGACTTTTATAGAAAAATAATAAACGAAGCAGAAGAATATTTAAAATTTCATGGATATTTGTGTTTAGAAATAGGTTATGACCAAAAAGAAGATGTAGAGGAGTTAATAAAAGGGCAAGGAAATTATGTAGGTACTTATTGTAAAAAAGATTTATGTGATAATGATAGAGTAATAGTTACTAGGTTAAGCTAAAACTGTTTTTTGGGACGGGGTCAAAAAACAGTTTTAGAGAAAAGAAAAATATAAAATAAATAAAAGAGCTGTTTTTTGACCCCGTCCCAAAAAACAGCTATCAAGGAGTGAGAAGTTTGTCTTTTTCTTCAGAAGTAAAACAAGAGTTAAATAAAAATAGTAATTTAGTAAATAAGGAAATCGTTAGGAATGAGCTAATAGGATATTTAATTTCTGGAAATATAGAAGTAGAAGAAAAAAATAAAATTAAGTTTTCAACAGAAAGTGATTATAATATTGATAGATTTTCTAAATTACTTACAAATTTAAATATTAATCATGATATAGAAATAGTGGGAAAAAACTTTGTGATAACATTAAAGAAAAAAGATGTGAGTTGCTTTGTAGAAATAAAAGATAATTTAATTTATCTAAAAGAAGGTTATGTAGAAGGGTTAAAGGATGAATATTTAAGAGCAATAATAAGAGGAGTATTTATGGGCTCTGGTTCTATTAATGACCCAAATAAAAAATATCATTTAGAAATTAGTTTTAATACAGAAAAAAATTTAAATGATATAAATTGTATTTTAAAGATATTAGATATTAATGCAAAGAAAATGATAATAGAAAACAAGAAATCATTATATATAAAAGAAGGAGAAGAAATTTCTAAGTTTTTAGCTTTAATTGGAGCTGCAAAGGCTGTTATGAGTTTCGAAGAAATTCGTATACAAAAAGAAATGAGAGGAAAAGTAAATAGAATAGTAAATTGTGAAACTGCAAATTTAAATAAAACAATAAATGCATCAATAGAGCAGATAGAGGCAATAAGAAAGTTAAAGGAAAATGGAAAGTTTAATAATTTAAGTGATAATTTAAAAGAAATTGCAAATTTGAGATTAGAAAATCCGGATATGTCACTTTCTGATTTAGGAAAAAAATTAGATAAACCGCTTGGAAAATCAGGTGTAAATTATAGACTAAAAAAGATAATGGAGATAGCAGATGAAGAATAATTTTGGAATATATATACATATACCATTTTGTGCAAAAAAATGTAGTTATTGTGATTTTATTTCATTTAGTGATAAAGATAATTTAATAGAAGATTATGTTTTCACTTTAAAAAAAGAAATAAAAGACTTTGATTTTTTTAGAGTTAATGTTACAACTATATATTTAGGAGGAGGAACGCCTTCATATCTAGATGCGAAATATATAACTGAAATTTTAGATTTATTGAAGGAAAAGTTAGTTAATAATAAAGTTGCTTGGAAAGATTTAGAAATAGCAATAGAAGTAAATCCAGGAACTGTAAATAAAGAAAAACTAGAGGCGTATAAAAATGCAGGAGTAAATAGATTAAGTATTGGGCTTCAAAGTACAAGTAATAGATTATTAAAACAAATTGGAAGAATTCATACTTATGGAGATTTTTTAGATACATATAATTTAGCAAAAGAGGTTGGATTTAATAATATTAATGTGGATTTAATGATAGCACTTCCAAACCAAACTATTCAAGATATAAAGGAAAGTTTAGAAAAGATAGTATACCTAAATCCTAACCATATTAGTGTATATTCGTTGATAGTAGAAGAAGGAACTTTAATTTCTAAATGGTTAGATGAGGGTAAAATTGAACTTCCTTCTGATGAAGAAGAAAGAAGAATGTATTGGTATGTTAAAAACTTTTTAGAACTTTCTGGATATAATCATTATGAAATTTCTAATTTTTCTAAAAAGGGGAAAGAATCAAAACATAACTTAAATTGTTGGAATCAAGAAGAATATATTGGTTTTGGATTAGCTGCACATTCATATATAAATGGTGTTAGATTTTGTAATACATCTAATTTAGAAGAATATATAAAAAACATAGAGAATAATAATTTAGATAAAAATAGAGAAATAGAAGAGAAACAAACAAAGGAAGATAAAGAAAAAGAATTTATGATGTTAGGTTTTAGAAAAATAGAAGGTGTAAATATTTCTAAATTTAAAGAAAAATACCAAGAAAATCCTTTGTATTTATTTAGAAAAGAACTTGATAAATTAGTAAATGAAGGATTAATAGAAGTAGATTTAAATAATATAAAGTTGACAAATAAAGGTTTAGACTTAGCAAATTTAGTATTTGAGGAATTTATATAATAAGCATAAACAAAAAGAAAAAATGTTCGCAAAAACTATTGACAATTTTTAAAATTGGAAGTAGAATAAAAGCGAACATTTTTTTTTTAGTAGGAGGAATTATTATGATATCTACTTTACATATAAAAAATATAGGAATAATAGAGGATTTAAATATAGATTTGAATAAAGGGTTAAATGTATTAACAGGAGAAACAGGAGCTGGAAAAACTTTAATAATTGATTCGCTTCAAATAATATCAGGGGGAAGATTTTCAAAAGATATGATAAGAAAAGGCGCAACTAATTCTTATGTGGAGCTTTGTATGTATGTTCCTGAGTCAATCAAAGCAGAAGATGGAAATATAATTGTATCTAGAGAAATAACAAGTTCCGGTAAAAATATGTGTAAGATAAATGGAAGAATGGTTACTGTAAATGAACTAAGAGAATTTATGAAAGAATTTATAGAAATACATGGACAAAATGATAACCAAAATCTTTTAGATAGTAAAAAACATTTAAGTTATTTAGATAGTTATGCTGGCGAAAAAATATTTTCTTTAAAAGAGGAATATAAAAAATATTATATTGAATATAGAAATGTACTAAAAGAATTAAAAGAAAATTTTGGTGATGAAAAAGAAAAACAAAGAAAAATTGATTTATTACAATATCAAATAAATGAAATAGAAGAAGCGGATTTAAAAATAGGAGAAGAAGAGAGCTTAGAAGAACAAAGAAAAGTAATGGCAAATAGTGAAAAAATATCAGAAAATTTAAATACAGCCAATAACTTAATTGAAGAAAATGGAATAGATAATATTAGTATGGCAATACGTGCATTAGAAAAAATAGAAACTATTGATAAAAAATACGAAGAGGCTTCAAGTAGTTTAAAAAATATTTATTATGAATTACAAGAAATAGCAAGAGATATAAGTTCTTATAAAGATGATACGTATTTTGATGAAGAAGAAAGAAATAATGTAGAAGAAAGAGTAGATTTAATTCATTCTTTAAAAAGAAAATATGGAAATACAATAGAAGAAATTTTACAATATAAAGATGAAATAAAAGAAGAATTAGAAAAAATTGAAAACTTAGAAGAATATAATATAAAATTAAAAAAAAGAAGAGATGAATTAGAAGAAAAATTAAATGTATTAGCTAATAAAATGCACGAAATAAGAATTATATCTTCAAATAAATTAGTAACAGATATTAATAAAGAATTAGAAGACTTAGAGATGAAAAATGCTAAAATAAATATTAAAGTAGATTATGTTGAAGATGAGTTCTTTAGAGAAGGAAAAGATATTGTTAAATTTTATATTATTACAAATGTTGGAGAAAATGAAAAAGAATTATCTAAGATTGCATCAGGAGGAGAAATGTCAAGAATAATGCTTGCGATAAAGAAAGTATTAGCAGAATTTGATAATATTCCTGTTTTAGTTTTTGATGAAATAGATACTGGTATTAGTGGAAAAGCAGCAAATAGTGTTGCAAGCAAATTAAAAACAATTTCTAAGAAGCATCAAGTTTTATGTATTTCACATTTACCTAATATAGCAGCAATAGCAGATTATAATTACTTTATAAGTAAAAAAATTATTGCAGATAGAACGAGAACTCAAATAAAGCTATTGGAAGAAACAGAGGTAATTGAAGAAATTGCAAGAATATCTTCGGGAGAAATAAATGAAGTTACTCTAAAATATGCAAGAGAGTTAAGAAATAAAAAAGCTTCTTAAAATAGATATGTAGAATAAAACTTCCTAAATATGGATAAAATACTAGAAGTATTTATAAATATTTTAGGAGGTTTTTTATGAAAGAGTTTTTAAAAATAGAAGATGTAAGAGCAATAGAGATTTTAGATTCAAGAGGAAATCCTACTGTGCAAGTAGAAGTCTTAACAGAAAATGGTTACGTTGGAAAAGCTTCAGTACCATCTGGAGCGTCAACAGGAAGTTTTGAAGCAGTTGAATTAAGAGATGGTGATAAAACAAGATATGCTGGTAAAGGTGTAGAAAAAGCAGTTCAAAATGTAAATAAAAAAATATCTAAACAAATTATAGGAATGAATGTATTTGACCAAAGAGCAATAGATGAGGAAATGATTAGATTAGATGACACACCTAATAAATCTAATTTAGGTGCAAATGCTATTTTAGGTGTGTCATTGGCAGTAGCAAAAGCAGCATCAGAAACTTTAGGATTAGAATTATATCGTTATATTGGCGGAATTTATGGGACAGAATTGCCTGTACCTATGATGAATATTTTAAATGGTGGAAAACATTCTGATAATAATATAAGCATACAAGAATTTATGATTATGCCAGTAGGAGATATTACATTTAGTGAGAGATTGCGTAGAGGAGTAGAGATTTACCATACATTGAAAAGCGTATTAAAAGAAAAAGGATATAGTGTGGGAGTTGGAGATGAAGGAGGTTTTGCTCCTAATTTAGATAATGAAGAACAAGCATTAGACGTAATTATAGAGGCGATAAAAAAAGCAGGATATGAGCCAGGAAAAGATATAATGCTTGCTTTAGATATTGCAAGTACAGAAATGTTTGATGAAGCAAAGAAAATAAATAAAAATGGTTATTATTTTTGGAAAACTAAACAATTTAAAGAAAAAGATGAAATGATTGATTATATAGTAAGTTTATGTGAGAAATATCCTATATATTCTATTGAAGATGGCTTAGCAGAAGAAGATTGGGAAGGCTGGAAAGTTTTGACTGAAAAATTAGGTAATAAGGTTCAATTAGTTGGTGATGACCTATTTGTTACAAATCCTAAAAGATTAAGAAGGGGTATTGAAGAAAATGTTGCAAATGCAATTTTAATTAAACCAAATCAAATAGGAACATTAACAGAGACATTAGATACAATAAAACTTGCTAAAGAAAATGGTTATAAAACAATAATATCTCATCGTTCTGGAGAAACTGAAGATACTACAATTGCAGACATAGCAGTTGGAGTAAATGCTGGGCAAATAAAAACGGGTGCGCCTTGTAGAACAGATAGAGTTTCTAAATATAATAGATTGTTATATATCGAAAATGAATTATAAAGGAAGTATGAAAAATAACCCTTAGTTAAAACTGAGGGTTATTTTGTAATAATAGTAATATTTTAAAATATATTCAAATATTTATATTAAAATTTATATAAAAAAATAATATTATATTTTAAGAGAATATAGTTAAAATAATTGCAAAAAACAAAAACTTGTGATATATAATATAATAAATAAAAATGTAAAATGAGAAGAGGTGAATTCATGATAAAGGCTTACGCAAAATCTGATGTGGGAAAAGTAAGGGAAATAAATGAAGACTCTTTTTATATATCCGATTCACTAGATGAAGTACAATTATATTTGTTAGCTGACGGAATGGGAGGTTATAAAGGTGGAGAAATTGCAAGTAAGCTTGCAATACAATCTGCAAAAAATTATATAGAAAATAATTTTAAACAAATAGAAAAAGATAAAGATAGTATAATCCAATTAGTAGGTAGTAGTGTAGAATACGCAAATATGATAGTATACGAAAAGTCAAAAGAAAATAAAGAATTAGAAGGAATGGGTACTACTTTAGACATTTGTTTAATATATAATAATAAAGTGTTTATTGGACATGTTGGAGATAGTAGAGTATATCGTATTAGAAAAGATTTTATGAGAAAATTAACTCAAGATCACAGTTATGTCCAAAAATTAGTAAAGGATGGAACTATAACTAAGGAAGAAGCGATGCATCATCCACAAAAGAATATGTTAATGAAAGCACTAGGTTGTAATGCTTTTGTAGAACCAGATGTTATGGTAAAAGGATTTTTAAAAGATGATATCTTAATTATGAATTCAGATGGATTAACAAATTTAGTTTCACAAGATGAAATATTTAGAGAGGCAAAAAAAGATATAGAACAAGCACCAAAAGAATTAGTAAGATTAGCAAATGAAAATGGTGGATATGATAATATTACTGTAATCGTAATAAAAAATATATGACGTTCTACAAATTGAACATTATTTAAGGAGAGATAAATATGAATTTAGAAGGTAAGCTATTAGGCAATCGATATGAAATTATCGAGAAAATTGGAAATGGTGGAATGGCTACTGTATATAAAGCAATAGATAAAGTCTTGAAAAGAAATGTTGCAGTTAAAATTTTAAGAGATGAATTTACTACAGATGAAGAATTTATTAAAAGATTTGAAGTTGAAGCACAATCAGCTGCAAGATTGACACATCCTAATATAGTATCTATTTATGATGTAGGTGTAGAAGGTAATTTACATTATATTGTAATGGAATTAATACAAGGAAAGACATTAAAAGAAATAATATTAGAAGAAAAGGGACCACTTCCATGGAAATGGTCAGTAAATGTAGCTATACAAATAGCTTCAGCCTTAGAGACAGCACACAGGAATAATATTATTCATAGAGACATAAAACCGCATAATATAATAATAACAGAGGATGGAATTGCAAAGGTAACAGACTTTGGAATAGCAAAAGCAGTTTCAAATTCAACAATTACTGCATTTGGAACAACAATAGGTTCAGTGCATTATTTTTCACCAGAGCATGCAAGAGGAGGATATACAGATGCAAAATCTGATTTATATTCCTTAGGTGTTGTTATGTATGAGATGGTAACAGGAAAGCTTCCTTTTGATGCTGATACACCGGTATCAGTAGCATTAAAACATATGCAGGAAAAACCAAAAGAGCCTATAGAAGTAAATTCTAATGTACCAAAAGCTGTAAATAAAATTATTATGAAGGCTTTACAAAAAGATCCAAATTTAAGATATCAATCTGCAACAGAGATGTTAGTGGATTTAAATAAAGCATTAAAAAATCCAAATGGAGATTTTGTAGATGATTCAGAATATGATCCAACTGCAAAGACCCAAGTATTAAATACAGCAGAAATGTATAATAATACAAGAGGAATTGATGAAGATAAAGACAAGAATGGAAAAAAAGATGGAAAATTTAAAGCTTTTATTAAAAGACATAAAAAATTAAGTATATTTATAGGATTAGTATTATTATTTGCATTAAGCTTAGGTGGAACAATATTAGCATTAAACATGACAAATCCTCCGGAGGTTGATATGCCAAATGTAGTTGGTTTATCTAAAGATGAGGCACAACAAGAAGTTGAGAACGCAAAACTGGTATTTGAAGTTGCAAGTGAGGAATATAATAAGGATGTTCCAGAAGGTTATGTAATATCACAAAAAGCAGAGTCAGATCTTGGAGATTTTACAACTACACCAGGAAATAGAAAAGTAAAACAAGGAAGCAAAATTCAGGTTAAGATTAGTAAAGGCCAAGAGAAGACGACAGTTCCAAAAGTAGTTGGAATGGAGAAAGATGAAGCAATAAAAGCTTTAGAAGATGCTAAACTAGAAGCAGAAGTAGTTGAAGAAACAAGTAGGACAGTACAAGAAGGATATGTAATTAGTCAAGAGACAGATGCAGATGCAGAAGCTTTTGCAGGAGATACTGTAAAAATACATGTAAGTACAGGAACAGGCATTAAACAAGTAACAGTAATTAGTGTAATTGGTCAAGATGAAGCTACAGCTAAATCTAATTTAGAGAGTTTAGGATTAAAAGTTAATGTGACATATCAAGATGCTACATCTAATAACGGAAAAGTTACAGCACAAAGTATAGATGCAAATAAAGTAGTAGATGAAGGAACAACAATAACTATTACAGTAAATCAAGTTGCAGAAGATAAAACGGTAAATGTAGCTATTAATGTTAAACAAATTACAGGATATAGCGAGCCTCAAGAAGAGGAAGAAGAAAGTTCTAATGTTGCTAAAACTGTAAATATAGAAATAAAGGTAGGAGACAATACAGTATATACTGATTCAAATGTAGACAAAAATACAACTAATAAGAGTGCAAGTATAAGTGGTAGAGGCTCAATGAGAGTAACATTGACTATTACAGATAGTAATGGAGGAAACTGGACTAGAACACAAACAGTTAACTTTGATAGTACTTCATCAGTAAATTTTGACTAATCATTATTGACATTTAAAAGTATTTGTGATAATATATATTTGTAATGAATACAGAATAATTCTAATATTCATTGATATTTTAAGATGAGAGTCTGATAAAAGCGAATAAAAGACTAGGAAATGGTACTTCCTAGTCTTTTTATGTACCATAATGGTACTTTTTAAGCCTCGTCTTCTTTGTTTCCATATAGTAAGACTACGATAAGTGTAATTAAGAAGACTATAAGATTTGAGTCTGACATTTTATCACCACCTTTCTTTTTAGGTGGTATCGCGAATAATATGATTATAATACAAATACTAAAATTAATCAATAAATGTTTACATTTTTATTGCGTAGTAATATGTAAATTTAGTAAAAGTTCAATTGGCATTTGCTAATTGGACTTTTTTCGTATATAATAAGAACAGGATGTGTCCCGAATGCGACAAAATGTGTTCAAAGGAAACGTCCCAAATGCGACATGGAGGTGTTTATGAAAGGTATTATTATTGAGAATATATCAAATTTATATAGAGTGAAAGTTAAAGATGATGTTAAAGGTGATATTGTCTATGAGGCAAATGCTAGAGGTAAATTTAAAAAAGATGATATAACTCCAGTTGTTGGAGATTTTGTAGAATGTGAAGTTGTTAAAGAAGATAAAGAGAAAGATAGAGTAAGTATAGATAAGATATTAGATAGAAAAGTATATATAAAAAGGCCTAAGCTTGCAAATATTAGTAAAATAGTTTTTGTGGTATCTAGCAAACATCCAAAGCCAGATTTACTCATGCTTGATAAACAATTAGCATTTGCGGAGTTTTTAGGGATAGAAGCTTTAATTGTGTTAAATAAAATAGATTTAGATAAAGAAAAGAGTTTTAAGGAAATAAGAAGAGTTTATGAAAAAGTTGGTTATAAAGTTTTAGAAACAGAAGCAAAAAATGGAAAAGGAATAGATAAGTTAAAAAAAGAAATGTATGGATTTATAAATGCCTTTTCTGGAAATTCAGGAGTTGGAAAGTCGACTTTAATAAATGCTATATTTGGAAAAGATGTAACATTGGAAGGTGAAATAAGTAAAAAGAGTAGGAGGGGAAAAAATACTACTACATCTACTAAATTATATGAAATAGATGAGAGTACTTTTATAGCAGATACACCAGGATTTTCAACATTTGATATTTCAGAAATAGAAAGTAAAGACTTGGCTTCTTATTTTAAAGAATTTAGAAAATATATTTCAGATTGTGAGTTTATAGGTTGCACGCATATAAAAGAAGAAAATTGTGGAATAAAAAATGCTATAAAAGAAGGAAAAATAGAGCAAGAAAGATATGATAGATTTTGTAAGATTTATCAAGAATTAAAACAAAAGGAGGAAAGGAAAAAATGGTAGAGATATCAACTTCTATACTTTCTGTAAAAAAAGGAGAGGAAAATAAAACAATATTTGCATTAGAAACATCAAAGACAGATTATTTCCATATAGATGTAATGGATGGTAAGTTTGTTGAAAAAAATACTTATAATAAAATGTTTGAATATAGCTCTTATATAAAAAGAATATCTAATTTACCATTAGATGTACATTTAATGGTAGAAGATATAAAAAAAGCAGTAGATGATTTTTTAGCTGTAGATCCTAATATAATAACATTTCATTTAGAAGCATGCAAAGATAAACAAGAAGTGTATGAGTTAATAAAATATATAAAAGAGAATAATTGTAAAGTAGGCTTAGCAATAAAACCAAATACTAAAATAGAAGAGGTATATGAATTTTTACCTTATATTCATATGTGTTTAGTAATGACAGTAGAGCCTGGAAGAGGTGGACAGACTTTAATACCAGAAACAGTAGAAAAAATAGAACAACTAAAAAAATATGTAGATGAAAATGATATAGAAATAGATATAGAAGCAGATGGAGGAATAAATTTAGCAACTGTAGATGATGTGAAAAAAGCTGGTGCAAATATATTAGTTGTAGGTACAGCAATTTTAATGGCAAAAGATTATAAAGTAATTATAGATGAATTGAAAAAAGAATAAAAATAAATCTCTTAAGAACTAAACTTAAGAGATTTACTTTTGCTTTTTTGCTTGTATTTAGTATAATTATTTATTTTCTTTTTTAGGTTTTTTATCTTTTTTTGTTTTTTCTGTTTTAGCTTTTTCTGTTTTGCTTTTTTCTGTTTTGCTTTTTTCTGTTTTAGTTTTTTCTGTTTTTACTTTGTCTGTTTTAGTTTTTTCTGTCTTGTTTTCTGAAAAATCTTTATTTCTATTAGATGGTAAAATAGCATTAATTAAAATTCCAAGACCAAGTATTGCTGCAATAACACTTATAACTCCTCCGATAAATGGAATTAAACCGATAAGCCATAAAACAGCAGCTGTTAAAATTAAAATTCCAAATTTACCGATTGTTTTTTCAATATTTAATTTTTTACAAATTAAATTATTAATAGCAATTACAAATATAGAAGTACTAATAGCACAAGCCATAAATAGTATTGCAAGGCCAAGCCCTCCAATTGAAAGTGTTATTCCTATTAATAATAAAAGACATGCTACAAATAGTAAAACAATAGGTGTTAAAATTCCTAAAAGAATAGTTGATGGAATTTTTTTTGTAAGTACTAGGTCTGTTCGTTCTAAAAATTTAGGTGCAAGCCATAAACATAGAAGCCAAATAACTATAACTGTTACTAAAAATCTTCCAAGTGCAAGTACATAGCTTTGAACAGATGGTGATGAAGTTGAAATTTGAGTATAATTAACATTACCTGAAACAATTCCATCAGGAATTGAAATTTCTTGCTTAGCAGTATAGTTTAAATCACCACCTATAGAACCTTGAGAAGTAATATTACTTTCAGCGTCTGAATTATTTGCAACTTGAATGTTTGATACTTTTAAATAAGCATTTCTTCTTATTGTTCCAGAAAGAGTAAAGTTATTTGTGATAGCTCTTACATCACGATAGATATAGCCATTAACGTAAATGTTATTTGAATATGAATATACATCATATACAACTCCATTAATATTGACATTTGGTGCTAATGCAAATAAATTACTGAAAATATATCCACCTTGATTAACATTAATTGTATTTGCAACAATAATTGCATCTCCACCTATTTGTGAATCGATATTAACTGTATTTGCAAAAACAAATAAATTTCCATCTACAATATAATCAATTGTTACTTCATCTCCAGTTAAATATACATCTCCTTCTTTATAATTAGCTTGATTAATAGCAATTTGATTAGCCTGTTCTTCTGTACCTTGAATTACTTGTTGGTCTTCTGTTGTTTGTCCATCTGCTTCATTGTCTTCAGCTCTCACTATTGGAGCCATTAAGATAAAAACAATTACCATAAATAAAGCAATTATTTTTAATTTGTTTTTTAACATTAAAATCCCTCCTAAATATTTATTTAATTATATGTTAAAAATATATAACTTTATTATAGTTTTGTCAATTATTCAGTGTTATTTCTTTAAAGTTTTGTAATACTTACAAAATTTATTTATCGGGCATACATCACATTTAGGATGTCTTGCAATACAAGTGTTTCTACCATGCCAAACAAAAAGATGGTTAATATCTTTTAAAGTATCTTTGGGAAAGACTTTTAATAAATCTTGCTCAATTTTTTCAGGTTCTTTTTGCTTTGATAAACCGACTAAGTTAGAAATTCTTTTAGCATGTGTATCAACTGCAATGCCCTCTGCAATTCCAAAGACTTCAAGCATAATGACATTAGCACTTTTTCTACCAACGCCCGCTAAGGAGGTTAACTCTTTCATAGTATGTGGAACCTCACCTCCAAAATTTTCTAAAACTTGCTTTGCGCAAAGTTTAATATTTTTAGCCTTGTTTTTATAAAATCCACAAGGGTGGATAATTTTTTCTAATTCATTAATATCTATATTTGCGAAATCTTCGATTGTTTTGCATCTAGCAAAAAGTTCAGGAGTTGTTTTATTAACTCTTTCATCTGTGCATTGTGCAGAAAGCATAACAGCAACTACAAGTTGAAATGGAGTTTTAAAATCTAAACTACAAGTAGCATCTGGATATGCTTTCTTTAATGATTCAACTAATTCTTTAGCATCTTTTTTTGTCATTTTTATCACCTTATTTTAATTTTGTTTTTATATTTTTGTTTTAGTTTTAGTTTTAGTTTACTTTTATTTGGGTGCTACTTATAGTATTTTACAAGAAAAAACGAAATTCGTCAAATAAATAGAGAAAAAGCAAAATAGGTAACAAAAAGAATAAAAAAATCATAAGATATACAAAAACAAAGGGGAGGAATTTAACATGGGACGCTTTTTGAAAAAAACTTTAGCTGTATGCTTAATAGGATTAGGCTTAGGAATATTGCTTGTTTTATTACTTCCCATAAGTGGTTGGTTATTTATAATTGGTCTAACTGTGGTTTGTGTTGGTCTAATGTGGCTTGCTTGTTAAAGAAAAAAGATAGGAGGGATACATATGACTATTGTAGTAAAAAAAGTACCTAAATTTTTAAGAGGTTTTGTAAAATTTATATTTAGAATAAAAGACTAAAAGAAAAACTTAATATCAAAAATAAAAAAAGAGCTTTTTTGAAATTGAAGTGAACCCAAATTATTAGACAAAAAAGTTTAATAAGGAGGGTTCATTTTATGTCTAAATATTCAAATGAATTTAAATT
>CALXCH010000003.1 GCA_944386735.1 uncultured Clostridia bacterium | reverse complement strand
GAAGAAGAAAGACGTTTGTGTTATGTTGGAATAACTAGAGCAAAAGAACATCTATTTTTAACTTGTAGTAAACAAAGAACTATATTTGGCTCAACAAGTTATAATCAAGTTTCAAGATTTTTAAAAGAAATTCCAGAAGATTTATTAGATGGATATGAAGAATCCTTTGGAGAAACTACTAATAAAGAAAGGATGTTTAAAGATTCTTCTTATAGTTGGTCTTATGGAAATGAAAGTAATGGAAAAGTAAAAAGTTATAAGTTAGAACCTAAAGAGAAGGAAAAAGTTGCAGCGACAAACAAGGTTAACAATAATGATTTTATGTTCAGAACTGCGGAAAGCTTCTTAAGTGGGTTAAATAAAAAGAAGAATAATACTCCGGTTGATTTATCACAATATAAAGCAGGAGTAAGAATATTCCATAAAAAATTTGGTGAAGGCATAATAAATAGAGTAGAGCCAGAAGGCGATGACTTAAAAGTAGATATTAACTTTGATAAAGTAGGACATAAAAGATTAATGGCTAAATTTGCAAAATTAGAGGTAATTGATAATTAATAAAGGATAGAAGATTATGAAAAAATTAATAGTAGATATGGATGATGTACTTTGTGAAAAAGGTTTTATTAGAATGATTAATGAATTCCTAGGAACTAATTATGAGCAAGAAGATGCAGGAAGTTATTACATTAATGATTTAATACCAAAAGATAGATTAGAAGATTGGGTAAAATGGTATTATACTAAAAATGCATATGACTATGTTGATATTGTAAAAGATGCACAAGAAGTCATGGAAAAATTAAATAAGGTTTATGATGTTTATATCGCAACTGCATATGTATTTAGAGATGAACCAAAGGTTTCAGGAAAAACTTTAAATGATAAATATAATTTTTTAAGTGAAAAGTTCCCATTTATAAATCCACATAAATTTATATTTATTTCTAATAAAGAGTTATTAGATGCAGACATAAGAATAGATGATAGTCCTAAGAAATTAATGGGAAAAGCAAGCTTGAAATTATTATTTACAGCATATCATAATAAAAATATGACAGAAGAAGAATTAAAAGAAAATAACTTTATAAGAGTAAACAATTGGAAAGAAGTAGAAAAAATATTGTTATAAAATAAATTCCCCAGCGAGTATTCGCCGGGGAATTTTACGATTACTGCTCCTTTGCCTTTTCATGCTTTTCACAAATGCAAATAAGAACTTCCGAAAGCAATCGGATGATTTGAGTAATAGCATATGTGATAAAGAACCGAATAACTATAGCAAAGGTGTAAAGGCTTATTGCCGCAGTGTAAGCATCAAGAGAGGTGTCAGAATCTCCGAAGGAGGACAGCATATCAAAGTAATTACGCATCATAAAAAGAAAGCTAATCCAGATACCAATCTTAAGTGCTTTGGCAATAAAATTAATCGTAGTTTTCATTTTCCCTCCTACAATCGTAGTTGTTGTATTTCCTTGTTGTATAACGAGGAAATTTTTGCTTAAAACTGATAATATTATAACATATATTTACATAAAATTAAAGCTTTGCTTATATAAATCTTATTTGTTATTTTTGTATAAAAGATTTAAAACTGGAAATAATATATTTAGATTTTAAATGAAAGGAAGGATAATTATGCCAGATTTAAATCAAGTAGAATTACAACATTTAAGACATCTAATAGGAGCACATGAAACAACATATCAAAAATTAAACACATATGCAGGACAAGCAGTTGACCCACAAATTAAGCAAATGTTCACAAAGTCAGCACAAGATGCATTAAACACAAAACAAAAATTAATGAGTTTTTTAGGAAATAATTAAAAAGGAGGAAAAGTAATGGACGAAAAAGTAATGGTAAACGATATTTTAGCAGGAGTAAAGTCAGACTTAACAGCATATCAAACAGCTATTTCAGAATGCGAGAATATGCAATTAAGACAAACATTCCAACAAATAAGAAATAGTGATGAAAGTTTTCAATATGAGTTGTTTAAAGTAGCACAAAGTAAAGGGTATTATATACCAGCTCAAAAAGCTACAGTAACAGAAATAAATACAGTAAAAACAGAAATGCAAGGTTAGAAGTAATGTCGTGTGAGGGTTTCACACGACATTTGTTTTTAAAAAAATTATTTTGTAAGAAAAAACGAGATAAAACGAATAAAAAAGAGATAAAGTGAAAAAAACAAAGAAAACTTACGGAAATTAAAGTTAGAATATCTTTGCAAAAATAAAAATATTACAATATGATTACGATGTAAAATAGAAAAAAGAAATACAAAGGAGAGAATATTGATGTTAAAAAAAGTGTTAATACATACAAGAAGAGGAATTAAATTTATAATTCTTTTTGTAATAGCAGCTTTTTTAATTATAGGAACAATAGCTTTTTTATATAAACCAACATATAGTGTTTTTATAAATGGGCAGCAAGTAGGATATACTGAAGATAGGTCAGGGTTACAACATAGAATAAATGATTATGTTGATAAAGGTGATGGAACAAATTCAAATGTAGCATTTGTCCAAGTGGATAATATGCCAGAATACAAGCTTTGTTTATTAAAGAAAAATATTGTAACTAACGATGATGAAATATTTAATAAAATAAAAGAAGCAGGAGTTACATATTATAGATATTATGCAATAACAGACGAGCAAGAAGAAAAAGCATATGTTGGAACTTTTGAAGATGCTGAAAAAGTAGTAAGTGATTTAAAAGAAAAAAATAGTTCTAACATAGATAAAATTGCAATTGTAGAAAAATATGAAACAGAATTGAAAGATTTAGTTACAGAAGAAGATGCTGTGTCAAAATTATATGTCGAACCACCGAAGCCAGTAGCAGTAGCTTCAACTAGTAAAGGTACTACAAAATATGCAGCAAGTGGAACAGTAAATACAAAAGGAACAACATCAAGTGCTAAGGCAAATATAGGAATAAGTTTAATAAGACCAATATCTGGAATAATAACATCTAGATTTGGAGCATCAAGTAGTATTAGAAGATCATCACATACAGGCTTAGATATTTCAGCAGCAGCTGGAACACCAATTAAGGCAGCAGCATCAGGAACGGTAGCATTTGCAGGATACAAAGGCTCTTATGGAAATATGTTAGTAATAAGCCATGGGAATGGTGTTCAAACTTATTATTGTCACTGTAGCAAATTATATGTAGGAGTAGGAACACAAGTTTCACAAGGTGATACTGTTGCTGCGGTAGGGTCAACTGGAAATTCAACAGGACCACATTTACACTTAGAAGTTAGAGTAAATGGTGTTGCATATAATCCACAAAACTATGTCTATTAAAGTAAATGAATACATAAAATAAAACCAGATATAATCTGGTTTTATTTATTTGCAAAATATTTAATTCCAGTAACAATTGCATTTCCCTTAATAATTATTTTTCCATGTTCTAATAATTTACTCTCAAAATTATTAGAATAATTAACAGGAATTAAAAACTCAGAAATAATAGAGTAAAAATTTTTTAAAGCTATGTTACCAATATTAATATTTTTCATAAATAAGTAATATGTATCATTATATAAATATAAATATGTATTTTTAGAAAGTTTTTTAATATCAAATTTATATTCTCTATTTATACATTCACAAAAGTCACAAAAATCATCAAAACTTTTTAATTTGTATAAAGCTTGTTTATTTGTTATATTCAAAGATTTCCTTTTTGCTTTAACACCTATTTTGTTAGGATTTAACGTTTTGTTAGAAGTAGAATCAATTGAATATTTAGTAATTGTAAAAACTAAAATATCATCAGAGGTTGAAAAAGCTTCTATAAGAATTCTGCAACCATCAGTATTAAAACCGACTTCATCTTTTGCTTTTTCTAGCATATATGTAAAAAATCCTTGACGTTCTATAGCTTTAGACATTATAGATTTTATATCTAGATTTTCTAACTTTAAATCTGAGGAATTAACAATTATTCTAATCTTATCCTCTGTTAATTTTTCTATTTTCATAAATTTACTAGGCACTGAACCACACTACTGTTAAAGCAATGAGAGGAGTGCCATTCCTCCTTTCAAATATTTTGTAGATTTTTTGCTTATTCTATTAACAAACAAACGTTTATATACTGTCATTATGTATAAAGAGAAAAACATTGGCAGTTTTCTAGAAAGGTACTTTTTGTATTTCAAAAAGTTAATATATGAGCTTTTCACAACTAACCATTTGTAATGTAAAATTGTATGTGCTAAAATGTAAGTTTTTTTACTACATAATTTGGAAAGTTAGTAAGTACCATATGTAGTTGTATAATAGTATATCTATGTTACAAAGTGTGCAGTCAATTACCTTATGATGTAACGCCACTTTAGAGTTGTCTATTGAACAAAGGTATGAGATTAAAATCTTAATTGTTTGCATTATTTGTCAGTTACAAGTTTATTACCTTTAGGTGATGGATAGTCGACAAAGTAAATACCTTCTAAAATATATACTAATTTAATTATACTACTAATATTATTATATTTAAATATATAATTTTTGGTAATTAAAAAATTTAATTTTTTTTACTATAATATAATTTTTTAGATATGTGAACTACTCATTGTCTGAAGCTAATGAGATTACTTCTTTATAGACCTCGTGACTTACTATCTTCATAGGTATCAATTTGAACAGTCTCTTACCTATATTTTTTCTCTATGCAATTTTTCTTAGTCCTTCCATAAGGATATTTGTTGAAGCATTTATATCCCTATCCTGCCATGATCCACGTATAGGACATGTCCGTTCACTGACAGACAAATCTTTTGTATCTACATTCTGATATCACAGACAGAACACAATTGGCTTCTGGCATAGAAAGTATCTATTTTTTGATATACTTTCTCGCATTCCATATAGCCTTATATTCTAATTGTCTTGCAAGCTCATACCATGATGCATCTATTATTTATTTTGCCAGATAATGATTTTACCATATTTTTTATCTGTAAATTTTCTGTAACTATCACTTTTGGCTTTTACTTTTTTTATTTTGGCAGTTTTATTTTTCCACTCTCATAATCTACAACTATATTTCCATTAGTATAATTGGTAGTGTATGATTTATGGATTTCATACTTACTCTTAAACTTTGGATAGCCGGTATGCTCTTTGAAGAATTTCTAATAGGCAGAATCCATATTATAAATTGCATTCTTCAGAGCAAACAAAATGTCCATCTGTCCAAAATGTGTATTCCTATCAAAATTGTTTTCACAAATAATTTGGATATTTCTTCCAAACATGATATGTGGTATAACTTTTTACCGGATTTACAATTTTACTAACGGGCATCGGTAGTTCGGTTTCTATCATATAGTGTATATGATTTTGGTCTATCTCTATATACCTGATAATGACTTTATGTTTTTGATATATCTCATGAGAGAAGGGGTTTATATCATCTAATATTTGTTTCATATCAGCAGTTTTTTCCATACTTGTATACAAAAATAACTATGTACCCATATCGATAGTGTAACACAAAAAATCTATTTTTGGCAACCTTACCCCACTGTCTAAAGCTAGTAAGGTTGTGGGTGCCTTATTTCAAATAGAATAAAGAATTAAAATTAGATGCAACAATTATATTACGGTTATATTACAACTATATTATAATTACTTTACAAAGGTAGATGATTATTGCAAAAGTACAAAAAATATTGTATATTATTTATGGGAGATTGATTTTTTTATTTGTAAACAAAGAATTAAAATATGTTCTAGATTATGATAAAAATATGAGATAATTCAAAAGAAAGAGGAGAATGATATATTATGCTAAAAGAAAAAAAGAAAATAAAAAAATATTTATTAATTGCTATTATGTTTTTATTGTCGGTTGTACTTTTGGGAGTCAATTATACTGAAGCTAATTCTGAAAATGTTAGACAAGTAAAAATAAATTTTAAAATAACAAATAATCAATTAATTGATAATGAATTTTATTTAAATTCTAGAATCTTAAAAAGTAGATTGATGGTAACAAGAGCAGAAGAAATAGATGAGAATTATTCAAATAAGTTTTATTATAATCAATTAACTAATGAATTATCACAAAATATTTATAATGTATTACTAGAAAATACAGAGCCAACGGAAACAATTAGTGTTTCTACAAATTTATCATTTAAGTTAGAATCTACTGATGATGAAACAATACAGACAGTATACAATGAAAATGTTAAACCATATATTTATGATGGTTTCTGTGCA
Source organism: uncultured Clostridia bacterium (assembly GCA_944386735.1). Classification (GTDB taxonomy): domain Bacteria; phylum Bacillota; class Clostridia; order TANB77; family CAG-508; genus CAG-269. Next base: position 38,065 of record CALXCH010000003.1, on the reverse strand, counting down.
TTTGTATTGGATAATCCAGAATATTATTGGTTAAGATATAGCGGAATAGATGGAAATATTACGGCTGATGTAAATGATGATACAGGAGAGCTTGTAATACAACAAGTAAATTTTCAATTATCTATATTATCAGAGAGTGAAAATAAAGAGCAGTTTAATACAAAACTAGAAGAAGTAGTAAACTCAATAAGTGGTGATAATGTATATGATATTGCAAAAAATATACATGATTATATTTGTCAAAATGTTAAAGGACAAAACTTGAGCGGAACAGAAGTGCAACATACTGCATATGGAGCATTAATAAATGGAGAAGCAGTAAGTGAGGGACAATCAGATTTATTTGTATTATTATGTAGAAAAAAAGGAGTTAATGCAGTATTAATTAGAGGACAAGTTGCAGGGCAAGACCAACAATGGGCAGCAGTATATCAACCAAATGAACAAAGATGGTTTGGTGTAGATGTTTTTTTAGATAATGGAGTAGACGATACTTATGATTATTTTATGGTAGGAAATAATACAAAAATCAATGAAGAAAGTTTTTCAACAAGCCACATAGCAAATGTAATGGCTTATGATGAGCAAGCAACTGTATTTAAAGCACCAGCATTAACAAATACAGCATATGGAGAGTTTGGAGTAGATATACAATATAGTACAACAGAGCCTACCAATAATAATGTAGTTGTTACTATTACTTCAAATAGAGAAATGCAACCAATTGAAGGCTGGGAATTATCACAAGATAAAAAAACAGCTCAAAAGACATATGAAGAAAATGTAAATGAAACTATAACAATAACAAGTGCAAGTGGAGAATCAATAGAACAACAAATATTAATAGAAAATATAGATAAAATAGCTCCTAATGTAGAAGTAAGTTACAGTACTACAGAGCCAACAAGAGAAAATGTAATAGTAACAATAACTTCAAATGAAGAATTACAAGAAGTAGAAGGCTGGAAATTATCACAAGATAGAAAGACTCTAACTAAAGAATATACAAAAAATACAACAGAAAAAATAATTTTACGTGATTTGGCCTCAAATACAACAGAAGTAGATATAGTTGTTGATAATATAGTAGAAGAGGCATTAACATGTGAAGTGAAGTATTCTGAAACAGCTCCTACAAATAAGGACGTAACAGTTACAATAACAGCTGATAAAATGATAAAACAAGTAGAAGGCTGGGAATTGTCAGCAGACTCAAAGACATTAACTAAAGTGTATACTCAAAATACTCAAGAGGAAATAACGGTTGAGGATACTTTAGGAAATACTACTACTGTAGTAATAAATATTCAAAATATTGATAAAGAGGCACCACAGATAGAACTTTCTTATAGTATAACAGAAAATACTAATCAAAACGTTCAAGCTATTATAAAATCTAATGAAGAATTAAAACAACCGACAGGTTGGGAAATATCAAGTGATAAGCTTACAATACAAAAAACATATTCTCAAAATGCTAGTGAAACAATTATTGTAGAAGATTTAGCTGGAAATCAAGTAGAAGTAAATATAGAAATAAATAATATTGATAAAGAGGCACCACAAGTAACTGTGGATTATAAAACAGACACAGAAAAAAATCAAGTAACAGTATATATAAAGGCAAATGAACCAATAAAACAATTAGATGGATGGAAAATATCAGAAGATGGAACTACTTTAACAAAGACATATTCAGAAAATACTGTTGACGTAGTTGATATAGAAGATTTAGTTGGTAACAAAACAGAAGTATTTGTAGACATTAATACAATTAATGAAAATGTTAGCAATAATGGTGCACAACAAAATGGTCAAAGCGGACAAAGTGGACAGAGCGGACAAGGTGGACAATTCAAGGATCCAACAACAGCAAATTCAATTTTACCTAAAACTGGAATAATCTCTTTAGCGATATTAACAGTAATTATGATTGGAGTTAGTATGATATTATATTTAAAATATAAGCAATATGATGGTTATACCAAAAATATAAAATAGTAAATAACAAATAAGAAACAATTAACTATGAAAAGTTAGTTGTTTTTTATTTGCTTAGTTACAATAAAAAAACTTATGTAAAACTTGACAAAAATATGTTCTGAGTAGTATAATTAGAGTAGGAAAATTTTGCAAAAGAAAGGGGGATTTTATTGTGAATAGAATTAAAAAAATAAACAAAATTATAGGATGTTTAATTATAATGATTTTATTTGTGGTAATAGGAAATTCAAATACTTTTGCAAGAACAATAACATTAGACCTAAATAAAGGAACAATTACAAGTATTACAGATGCTTTATCAGGCAAGACAGTAAAAGATGGAGTTTATATAATATCTTGTGCAAAAAATAGTAACTATGTACTTGACATTAATGATAATTCTTTGGATTGGGGTGGAAATCTTCAAATATGGGATAGAAATGCAGGAGATGCAAACCAAAGATTTTATATCTCATATGAAGGAAATGGATATTATAAGATAGCAAGCTTATGCTCAGGATTGATATTAGACGTAGAAAATAGTGGACAAGATAATGGTGTAAATATCCGTCAATGGGAGGATAATGGAGCATCTGCACAAAGATGGAAAATTAATAAAAACGCAGATGGAACATATAATTTTATAGCACAATGTTCTGGAAAAGCTTTAGATGTAAACGGAGGAGTTTTCACAGATGGAACAAATGTACAACAGTGGGATTATATTAATAGTGATGCTCAAAAGTTTAACCTAGAGGAAACAGAACTATTAAGTGAAAACATTGTTTCAATTAAAAAAGCAGCAAATTATAAAGTAGGTTTAGATGTACCAAATAATTCTTCTAATGATGGAACTGCACTTAACTTATGGGAGGTAAATAACTCTTTAGCACAACGTTTTGAAATACATAGAGTTGCTAAAGATGAAGTACGTATACGTACAGTATCATCAGGAGGATGGTTAACAGAAACAGGGAAAGAAAATGGTTCAGAAGTTGTGCAATTAGGAAATAGTTCTACTCCAGTAAGTGATGCAAATACTTGGAAAGTAGAATGGAACAATGGAATTACCTTTAAGAATAAAGAAAGTGGGCTTTACTTAGATATTAATTCAAATAGCAATGACAGTGGAGCAAAAATACAAGTATGGGAGAAAAATAATGATCAAGAAGCTCAAAGATTCTTAGTAAATAGAGAACATTTAATTAAAGATGGATGGTACGAAATTTCATCACCATTAGGAACAACAATGGATTTAGATAATTCTGGTTCAGACTGGGGAACTAATATCATAATGTGGGAAAAGAACAATAAAAATAACCAAAGATTTAGAATTACTTATACAGATTCAGGATATTTGATTACAACAATGTATGGACTTGCATTAGATGTAGAAGATGGCAGTATGGATAATGGAGCAAATGTACGTCAGTGGGAAGATAATGGTGCAACATGCCAAAGATGGTGGTCTGAAGTTGCAGATGGAGGTTATATAAGACTAAGAAATACAAATTCAGGTAAATATTTGGATGTAGCAGATAATTCTTCAGCACTTGGTGCAAACGTACAACAATATGAAGGAAATAGTTCAACTGCACAGTTATGGAAGTTAACAGAAAAAACACCAGTTGGTTGGTTTAGTGTTAATGGCTCAATGTATTGTACAGACCCACAAACAGGAAAACTTGTAACAAATTGTACTCGTGTAGACCCAACAATGACGGATCCAGCACAATTTGGTTCAATATATGATTTCGATAGTGAAGGACGTGCAACATGGCATTTACCAACTTTTGATGATTTACCAGGAGGCCATGGAAAGACTGCACCATTACCACAACTTGTTGGAGACCAACGTCAACGTACATTATTACTTGCATTATCTCGTGTAGGTTGTGACTATGAATTACTTCAAGCACCAACAGGATTTGTATGTGATGGTTTGACAGCATGGTGCGTAACAAATGCAACAGGTATAAGATTTAGAACAGGTACTAGAGATGATGACCAAGATATGAGCTGGCAATATCCATATATCAAAAATAAAAATGGTATTAAAACAGACCTTTCACAAGCAAAACCAGGAGATATTATGTTCTGGGGAGATCCAGCAAATATTGAGAACCATGCAACTTATGGTTCAAGACATGCTTCAATATATTATCATGATGGTCAAATGATTCATGCAGCAAGTACAACTCTTGGTGTAATTATAGGAAATCTAGATAATGACTTAATAGGTTTTGGTTCTCCTTATGATGCAGAAACAAGTAAATGCGAATTACCTAATTAGTTAAGATAAAGACTTAATGTCAACAGTTGAGGTGGAAAACTTTAAAAGTTTTCCACCTCGTTTTTTTAGTTTAATTTGATGTTTTACTAAAAATACTTGAATTTATGTAGTTTTTTGTTCAATTAATAGACTAATTATAATAATTGGTAAAAACTGAGATATATAAGATTAAACAGTATTCTAGTTTTAAAGCTTTTTTTGCTTGTTCTTTCAAACGGTCTATTTGAGTAAGGAACTCAAGTAAATTCTTAATTGCCTTTACTTTTTTAATTAGCAAAATTATTAAACTTGTAAAAATAAAGACATAATACTTGAAAAATTTGTTAATTCAATATATAATACTTGTGTGTAAAAATAAATAGCCGTAAGAGAAAAGGAAATTTTTGGAGGGATAAAAAATGGCAACAAAAGAAAAAAACGTATGGATATTATTAGTTTTTATATTATCAGGAATAGTAGTAGGAGGATTATTAGGAGAATTAGCATCGAGGGTTAGTTGGCTTTGGTGGCTAGGATATGGCCAAAATTTTGGACTAAATACACCTATAACACTTGATTTAAGCGTTATACAAATAACATTTGGGTTAGTATTTAGAATTAATATAGCAAGTATAATAGGAATGGTGCTTGCAGTATTTATTTATAAAAAATTATAGGGATAAATAGGGACAAAATATAGGGGAATCTAAAAAGGAAAGGATTTGAGAATATTTTGTCTATGAAAATAAAAGAATTACCAGAATTAGAAAGACCATACGAAAAGTTAGAAATGTATGGAGAAAAAGTATTATCAGATGCAGAATTACTTGCAATAATAATAAAAACAGGAACAAGAGAAGAAACAGCAGTACAATTAGCGCAAAAGTTACTTAGTCTAAATAATACAACAGCTGAAAACTTAAATTACTTAAATACATTAACAATACAAGAATTAATGCAACAAAAAGGAATAGGAAAAGTAAAGGCTATACAGTTAAAAGCAGTAGGAGAAATAGCAGTTAGAATGTTTAAAAAATCAAATTATAAAAATATAGCCATAAAGCGTCCAAGAGATTTAGCTAAAATGTTAATGAGTGACTTAAAGCTAAAAAAAGAAGAAGTTGTAAAAGTAGCTATTTTAAATAGTGTAAATGAAATATTAAAAATAGAAGATGTAGCCAAAGGAACTGTTAATATTGTAGATATTCCTATAAAGGATATTTTATATGAGCCAATTAGAATGAAAGCACCAAAATTTATATTAGTACATAATCACCCAAGTGGAAAACCTATTCTAAGTAAAGAAGATATAATATATACAGAAAAAATAAATAAGATGGCAGAAGTAATAGGAATAGAGATGTTAGATCATTTAATAATTGGAAATATGAAATATACAAGTATCTTTACGCAAATTGCTTTATTAGAAGAAGGAAGGAAAAAGACATAAAGAATAAAAATAAAACAAAGAAAGGAACATAGAGTTATGAAATTTTTTACATTTGGATCAAAAGATATTGGAATTGATTTAGGAACAGCTAATCTTTTAGTAGCTTTAAAAGGAAAAGGAATTGTTTTAAAAGAACCATCAGTTGTTGCAATAAATAAAAGAACAGGAAATATTGTAGCAACAGGAACAGAAGCAAAGGAAATGCTAGGAAGAACGCCAGAACAAATAAGCGCAGTAAGACCTATGAAAGATGGTGTTATAGCAGACTTTACAGCGACACAATTAATGCTTAAAAACATAATTGCAAAAGTAGGAAAAAGATATAATATAGGAAAGCCAAGAGTAGTAGTAGGAGTACCTTCTGGAATAACAGAAGTAGAAGAAAGAGCAGTAGAGGAAGCAGTAATGCAAGCAGGAGCAAAAGAAGTATATCTAATAGAAGAACCAATGGCAGCAGCAATTGGTGCATCATTGGATGTTGGAGAACCTAGTGGAAATATTATTGTTGATATAGGAGGAGGAACAACAGAAGTAGCTGTTATTTCTTTAGGTGGAATAGTAGTAAGTCACTCACTAAGAGTGGCAGGAGATGAACTTGATGAAGACATAGTAAATTATATAAAACGTGAAATGAATTTAGCAATTGGAGAAACAACGGCAGAACAAATAAAAATTCAGCTTGGTTGTGCAATGCCACTTATGACAGAAGAATCTATGGAGATTAGAGGAAGAGATTTAAGCACAGGTTTACCTAAAAATGTTACTATTACATCTGCACAAGTAGAAGAAGCTATGAAAGAATCAATCTCAAAAATAGTAGAAATAGTAAAAATGACATTAGAAAAGACTCCTCCAGAACTTGCAGCAGATATTATGGAAAAAGGTATAGTACTAGCAGGTGGAGGAGCTTTAATTAAGAATCTAGACAAGCTTATAAGCCAAGAAACAGGAATGCCTGTTTATGTAGCAGATGAACCATTAGATTGTGTTGTAAGAGGAGCGGGAAAAGTTTTAGAAGATATAGAACGTTTAGGTAGAGTTCTTGTAAATGCAAGAAATAATAGAAGATAAAAACAAGGAGTAAAAAATGTATAGAAAGAAAAAAAGCGGAATTATAGGAATTGTTATTACTATTATAGTTTTAATTTTAATTGTAATATTTTCAAATGGAGAAAAAAACACAAGCTTATTTGAAAATGCTGCAACTAATTTGGTTATGCCTATACAAAACGGATTAACATACTTAAAAAATAAATTAAGTGGGAATAGCACATTTTTTACAGATATAAATAATTTAAAACAAGAAAACGAAGAATTAAAACAAAAGAATAGTGAATTAGAGCAATCATTAAGAGAACTTGAAAACATAAAGACACAAAATGAAACATTACAAGAATATTTAAATTTAAGTGAAAAATATGGAGAATATACTACAGTTCCAGGATATGTAATAAATAAAGACATTAGCAATTATTCAAAAACAATAGTCATAAATGTAGGAAGTGATGACGGAGTACAAGTAGATATGACTGTAATTGGAGACCAAGGATTAGTAGGACATGTGATTTCTGTAACAAATGATACAGCAAAAGTACAAACAATTATAGATACAGCAAGTTCTGTTAGCTGTACATTAAGTACAACAGAAGATAGTATAGTATGTAAAGGAACATTAGAAGAAGACTCTACATTAAGAGGAATGTATATACCTACAGATGCAAATGTTGTACAAGGAGATAGCGTTGAAACTTCAGGACTTGGAGGTATCTATCCAAAAGGAATTCATGTTGGAACAGTAAGAAGTGTAGAAAATGCACAAAATATAACAGATAGATATGCTGTAATAGAAACAGCCGTAAATTTTGATAAATTAGATACAGTGCTTGTAATAACAAATCAATAAAGAGGTGAATTAATTGAAAAAACTAGTTATTAATATAGTTTTAATTTTAGTACGGATTAATTATATATTATCTTCAATCAAACTTCTTTACTTGGTTTAATATTGCAGGTTGCATGCCTAATTTATTTATTATATATGTATTGTTTATAGGATTATTTGCAAGTAGAACAATGGGAACAATTTATGGAGTAGCAACAGGGGTAATGTTAGACTTATTGCTTGGTGAACAAGTAGGCATAAATGCTGTAACATTAGGAATGGTAGGATTTTTGGCAGGAGTATTTGATAAAAACTTTTCAAAAGACAGTAGGATGACAATAATGCTTATGGTCTTTGGATCTACTCTTTTAGTAGAAGTACTAAATTATTTATTAAAATATATATTTTTAGCAATAAATGTAGAAATCGTAAACTTTTTAAGGATACTTGCAATTGAGATTGTATATAATTTAATTTTAGCAATTATATTATATCCACTAATACAAAAAGCAGGATATTATATAGAGAATGAATATAAAGGAAATAAAATTTTAACGAGATATTTTTAACAATAGTAAGAAAAGGAAGTAGGTGATAGTTTGATAAGAAGAAATAAAACTCCTAAAAAAGCTAATATAAATCTTAGATTTAATTTATTAACAGTTGTTGTTTATATTATAGGAATAATTTTAATTGTCCAACTATTTAACCTTCAAATAGTACATGGTGCAGAGTATAGAGAAGAATCAAATACAAGACTTACAAGAGAAAGTACATTAGAAGCAGCAAGAGGAGATATTCTAGATAGAACAGGAGCAACGTTAGTTAGCTCTGATATGCAATTTTCTTTAGAGATGTATAAAACAAAAATAGATGATAACCAGCTTAATATTTCTATATTAAATATGATACAAGTCCTTGAAAAATATGGAGTTTCTTATCCTGATTCTTTCCCAATTAGTATAAATCCATATGCATTCACAATATCTGATGAAACTTTAGCAAAGTGGAAAAAGGACAATAATTTAGATGAAAATATAAGTGCAGAAGAAGCTTTTAATAAATTTGTAAAAAAATATGAGATAACAAATACAACTAATACTGAAGAAATAAGAAAAATAATAGCTATTAGATATCAAATATCTATAGAAGGTTATAGCAGCACAAAATCAATTACAATAGCAGACAATATTCCAAGAGAAGCAGTAGCAGAGTTTAGTGAAAGTTCAGAAAAATTTGCAGGAATAAATATTTCAGTAAAACCTGTAAGAAAATATACATCAGGAACGCTTGCTGCACATATTTTAGGTTATGCTTCACAAATAAGTAGTGAAGAATATGAAACAAGAAAAGATACATATAGCCAAAATGATATTATTGGTAAAACTGGAATAGAAGCTGTATTTGAAGAATACTTAAAAGGAAAAAATGGAACAAAACAGATAGATATGGCTGTTGATGGAACAACAACTGCTGAATATGTTGCAAAAGAAGCTGTAGAAGGTTCTGATGTAGTCCTTACGATAGATGCTAATCTTCAAAAAGTTACGGAAGATGCATTAGCAGCAAATATTCAAAAAATCTCAAGTGGAGGTTTTGGACAAAGTTTTGATGCTAAATCTGGTGCTTGTGTTGTTATGAATGTAAATAGTGGAGAAATCTTAGCAATGGCAAGTTATCCTACATATAATCCAGCAGATTTTGTAGGTGGAATAAGTACAGAAAATTGGAATAATTATAATAACGATGAGGCACATCCTTTAGTAAATAAAGCAGTGCAAAGTTCTTATTCACCGGGATCAACATTTAAAATGGTAACAGCAATAGCTGGTTTAGAATCAGGAGCAATAGATTTAAAAACAAAAATAAATGATACAGGTATATATACAAAATATAGAGATTTTCAACCAAGATGTTGGTATTATAATGATTATCATAGAGGACATGGTTGGCTTGATGTTTCAGGAGCTATTGAAAAATCTTGTAACTATTTCTTCTATGAAACGGCAGATAGAATGGGAATAGATACTTTAGCAAAATTTGCAAAATATTTTGGTTTAGGAACAAAAACAGGAGTTGAATTGCCAAGTGAAACATCGGGATATGTTGCATGTCCTGAAACAAAAGCTAAACTACATCCAAATGATTCAACTTGGTATGCAGCTGATACTTTGCAATCAGCAATAGGACAAAATGATAATTCATTTAGCCCTGTTCAAATGGCAAGATACATAAGCATGCTAGCAAATGGAGGAAATAGAATACAACCTACTATTGTAAGGACAATAAGAAATTCAGATGGTTCAGAGGTATCTAAAGAGGACATAGAAAGCTTTGTAAATAAAAAATTAGGAATAGAAGAAGAACAAGTAGAGGATATTAATATTAATCAAGAATATTTAAATGCTGTTCTTGCAGGTATGGAATCTGTTACACAAGATAGTTCAGGTACAGCATATGTAAGATTTAAAGATTTTGGAATTAGTGTAGGTGGAAAAACTGGTTCAGCAGAGACAACAGGAGGAGTTAATGCTTGGTTTGTTGGTTTTGCACCTTTTGAAAATCCAGAAATTGCTATTGTGGTTATAGTAGAAAATGGTGGACACGGAAACTATACTGCAGAAGTTGTAAGAGATATAATGGAAGAATATTTTGGAATGAATGTTCAAACTGTAGAAGAAGATATGACAGCAGAGCCATATGTTCAAATAATGAACTGAGACAAGTGGGGACGGGCCTCATTTGTCTCATTTTTGAATGCCAAAAACAGGGAATTGTAGTAATTTTCTAAAAAAATAAAGCTAGAATTTTTACAAAAAGTTGTAAATTTCTAGCATTAAAAATTAAATTTGTTTTTTTATTTCTTCTATTTCTTCTTCTGTTAGCCCTGTATATTTTTCTATAAACTTAATTTCCATATTATCTTTTAGCATTTTCTTAGCAGTTTCTATTTTTTCACTTTTTCTACCTTCCTCTTTAAAATTATTTTCACTTATTCTTTGGAGAAATTCCTCTGTTTGAATAGACTCATACATTTCTCTTTCTTTTGGGTCTAAACTTATTCTTTCTAATGTATCCATAGCTTTTTTCACCTTCTTATTTTTTCTTTTAACCATTTCCATTTTCTCCTCATCTCCTGAAAATAAATATAGCCATTCATCTAGTTTTGTTTTTATTTTAGGATTTTTCTTAAAATATTTTGGAAGCTCTATGTAGTGCATTTCTATATATCTTGATGCTATTTCATCTTGATCTTTATATCCCATATATACATAGCTGTCTTCTTTTATTTCATCGAATCTTACTCTTGCTATATTATGATAGCTATTTCTTTTATAATATTCAAAATCTAATATTCCTATAAATATAGCTTTATTTAATTTAACATATTTTTCTCCAGCTTGTAGTTGTTCTGATATCATTCTTGATATATATGCTGTGCTTCTTTCTTCTATATTTTTTTCATCTGCTGTTTGCATTTCAATATCAACAATTGTTCCATCATCTAGTTCTGCTTTAATGTCTAATATGAATTTTTTACCATTTTCTTTTTCTGATACCATTTCTGGATTTTTTATTGTTACTTTTACTATTTTTCTTTCTAGTATTGCTTCCAATAAGTCAATTAATACATCCTCATTTCCTTTATATGCAAAAGTTCTCTTAAAGACATAATCATTTTTTATTGGAAGTAAATTAAATTCTTTTTTCACCATTTATTACTTCCTTTCCATTTTACCAAAAAGGTATACAAAAAGCAACCCCTTGGGGTAAAATTTTATTAAATTGTTTTTGCTTTATTTTGATTTCTATACGAAAAAAATCTTTCGAAAACAAATTATTGAATTAAAATTAACAGCTGCGCAACTGTAATAAAGATATTTTAGCACAGAAATTTTGAAAAAATCTGTCGAAACCTGTCGACAAACTAAAAAATTAATAAGAATTAAAAAGTAAAAGTGATTTCGTTTTTAATTTTTATTGACAATAGGAAAAATCTATATTATATTTTAAGTGTAAATTTGTAAAAAATGGAAGGATGTAAAAATGAAAAATAACTATGTGAGTATTAATTTAAGAAAAGATGAAATAGTAATAAAATTAGATGAAAATGCAGAACAAGGGCAAATAATTTCTACATTAAAAAAGAAATTACCGGAACTAAAAAAACTATATAAAGATGAAAAAACACCAATAAGGGTTACAGGAAAAATATTAAAAAATAAAGAAATTGATGAAATACAAGCAATAATAAAAGACAAAATTGATGTAGATATAGATTTTGATATGCCTAAAAGCTTAGGACTTTCCAGCATTAAGAGAGCTTTTGATAAAGAAATAGCAGTATCAGAAACAAAATTTCATAGAGGTTCTTTAAGATCAGGGCAAAAACTAGAAACAGAAGGAAGCTTAGTAATAATAGGAGATGTAAATTCTGGAGCAGAAGTAATGGCATCTGATAATATAGTTGTTTTAGGAGCATTAAGAGGACTTGCTCATGCAGGAGCTAAAGGAAATAAACAAGCAATTATAGCAGCAGGATTATTTGATGCTGTGCAGGTTAGAATTGCAAATATAGTAAAAGAAATTAACCGTGATGAAGAACCACTACATAAGCAAGCGTATCTTAGTGTAGTAGATGATAAAATCATAATAGAATAAACTAACTTAGTAATAACAATAGTAAAATACCAAATAAAATTTCATCTTGTACATCTTCTTTATAAAGAAAAAATAATAAACCAATTATAATAAGGTCATCTAAATATAATTTTATACCTAATATTTCTACAACTGGAGAATTTAAATCGGATTCTAGTAATGCAGAAAGATTAATGTTAGCAAAGGAATTATTTTTAGGTGCTCTTTTTTTATTGCTATTTCTACTTTCTCTTTCTTGTCCTCTTTTTTCATCCTTTTCGTTTGTTTCTTCTTGGCTTTGATTTTCATTATCTTTATTAGGATTAGAGTTATTTTGAATATCCCCATTATTTGTATAATAATGAGGATAATAACGTTTATAATAATTAGGATAGAAAGGAGAGAAAGGGAAAACTGGCATTATTTAGGCTCCTTATTATCATTTTTTAAAATTTCGGCAATTTTAGCAAAATTGATTAGATTAGCATATTGGTCTAATTTTTCCTTTTTGTTATCACGCAGATATGGCTTTAAAGAAGCAAGTAAATTACTCCTAGGATCATTTGTATTATTCATTTTTTCCATAATAGTTTTCATTTTCATAATAGTATTCATATCAATATTACTAAAATCAAAAGAATTAGAATTATTATTATTGTTAGAGTTATTGCTATTATTGTTTTCATTATCATTTGTATTAATGTTGCTATTGTTGTTGCTGTTGCTACCGTTGTTATTCATTATAGACGAAAAATTTTGTATCATTTCTGGAGGAATTTTAGAAATTAAATCTTTAACGTCTCCATTTTTCATCATATCATTTAGTTTATTCATTGTATTATTATCTATATTAAAATTATTATCCAAATAAATCACCTCTACTTAAATATATGCAAATTAATCTTATCTATGAAATATAATATGCAGACAAAATATAAAATGTTACAAGTATAGGTAAAAAATTTATTCAAAAGGAAAAATTTACATAAAAAGTTCAAAAAAATGCACAAAAACCTTGAAAAATCTACCAATAAAGGTTATAATAGTAAATAGAGATAGTATGAACTAAGGAGGTTTATTATGAAAAGTAAAATTATAAAAATAATAACAGTAATGTTATTGTTAGTTACTCTAACAATGATTAATTTTATTTATGTTGGAGTAGGCTTTGTAAGTTTAGCAGCTGAAAATATTTCTACTAATCATAGAAATATAGAATATACAGCTGAATTAAAAAGTGAAAGTCTATTAACATTAACAATAACTGTAAAAAATGAAGGATATTTTAATGGGGAAATTACTTTAGAAAATAGTAATTTTAAATTAAAAAAATCTACTAGTGAATACGTAAATAAAATAGAAGGTAATAAAATAACACTAAATCAAATAAATGCAGGAAGTACAGCAAGTATTGATGTAGAAATAGAACCTGTAAAAGATGATAGTTTAGATGCAGGTTTATTAAGTGCGGAATCAAGCTTAAAATTAACAGGTATTTATAGAGATAGTACAGAAAAAGACATAAATATTGAGGCAACAAGAAAAATTAAGTTAGAATATGCCGAAAACAATAATGAAGAAAGTGTAGAAAATACAGCAGAAGTAATTACAAATAAAGTTGTTAAAGTAAATGGTGAAGAAAAAAGAGTTGTGCAAATTTCTATGAATATGGGATTAAAAGAAAATAATTATCCAATAAAAGAAATAAGTACAGATGTTGCTTTACCAGAAGCAAAAAGCATTCCAGAAGTTGTAACAAAAGCTAATTTCAATACAATGACACATTTTGATTATAACAGTGATGAAGACAAAGTAACTTTAAAATTTACAAACGAACCAAATAACGAAAACAAAATCTTATGGAAAAAATCAGGATGTGAAAATGTAATTCTAACTTTAGTTTATGATAAAGATGAAAACTTGGAGAATGCAAGATTACCGATAGAAGAAACTGTAAAATTATATAATGATAAAGAAATAAAAGTTTCAAATACAATAGAAATAGGAGCAGAGGAAAAAGATTCTTTAATTCAAATAAGTAATACAGCTACAGAAAGTTCAATTTATAAAGGAAAAATAAATGCTTCTTTAGATAGAGCATTTGAAACAAAAACAAAATTAAGCGTAAACTTAGCAAATAGTGAAGAAAGTATTTCTGTAAAAGAAAATGCAAGTTATTATAATTTAGTAGATGGTGGAACACTTGCAGCAAATGTTGTTTATAATAAAACAACTATATCAAAGAGTAGTTTTGATAAAATATTAGGTCAAAATGGAAGTATAACAATATTAAACGAAAGTGGTATGGTATTAGGAACAATAAATTCACAAACACAAACAGATGAAAATGGAAATTTAATAATTGATTATACTGGAAAAGAACCATCAAGCTTAGAAATAAAAACGACAACGCCAATAGCTGAAGGAGATTTAGTATTTATACATACAAAAACAATAAAAGCTGGACAAGAAGAAAGTGTTAAAAATGCAGTAGAATTAGTATCAAATGCAACTGTTAGTTACAATGGAACAGTAACAAATAATATGGAAGCAAAAATAGGATTAGAAGAAGCAAAAACAGAAGCTGATTTAGAAGTAAATAAAGATACATTATCAACAGTAATACCAAATGATGTAGAAATAAGAGCAACATTAAAGAATAATCAAGAGCAATATAACTTATATGAAAATCCAAAAATTACTTTTGAATTACCAGAACCAGTAGAAAACATTACAATAAATAGTATAGATTTAATTTATGAAACTGAATTATCTATTGCAAATTATAGTGCGAATGGAAGAACAATTACAGTAGAGCTTGCAGGAAAGCAAACAAGTTATAAAGAGGCTGGAATAGATGGTGCTATACTTGTTATAGATGCTACTGCAGAGGTAAATAGAAGAACAGCAACACAAGATGCAAAAGTAACAATGACAGTAGAAAATAAAGGAGAAGTAATAACTTCTGATAAAGATATAAGAGTAGTTGCACCAACAGATATGACAGTAATTCATTCTATTTCCGATTTAGGTGTAGAAACAATTGGAGAACAAGATACAAAAGTAGTAACACTTGATAGAGGAACAGATGCAAAAGATTTACAAACACAAATAGAAGTAATAAATAGTAATGAAAATGCTATGGAAAATGTAAAAGTTTTAGGAACATTTCCAACAAAAAGTAATGAAAATAATATAGATACAACTGTAACTCAAGGACTTAATGTTCAAGGAGTAGAAGGTGCAAAAGTATATTATACAGAAAATGAAAATGCAACAGATGACGTACAAAATGGAGAAAATGGATGGCAAGAAAATATAACAGATGGCGCAAAAGTTAGAAAATATTTAATTGAAGTACCTACAATGGAATCTGGAGCAAGTATAGAAGCTACTTATACAACAAATGTGCCAGCTTCTCTAGAATATAACCAAGAAGCTAGCCAAGACTATACAGTAGATTATCAAAATTCATTAACAAAAGCTACAAATCAAATGAAAGCTACAAAGATTGATTTAGAAACAGGTGTAGGACCTGATTTAGAGACAAAATTAACAGCTAGTGTAGCAGATGCAAACCAAAATAATGGTGGAACAGTTAAGAATGGTGAAGTTATTAAATATAAAATAGAAGTTTCAAATGAAGGTAGTGTTGATATAAATAACGTAGCAGTTAAAGGAATAGTACCAGAAGGAACTACATTAGTGGAACCCGAAGATAACTTTGAATATACAGGAGCTTCTTACTATAAAGAATTAGATAGCAGAACTTATGAAGATACAATAGATACTTTAAAAGTAGGAGAAGTTGTAACAAAAGAGTATGAGGTAAGAGTAAATAATGATACACCAGCAGGAACAAATTTAGTAAGTAAATCAAGTATAACATATGGAGATGTAACTAAAGAATCTGGTGAAACAAGTTTAACAACAGCAAGTGGAGATATTCGTGTAACTGTAAAAAGAGTAACAGATAGAAGTGTTGATTTATATGAAGCAGGAGTAATCCAATATTTAGCTATAGTAGAAAATATTTCTGATGAGACACAAAAAGATGTAACAGTTAAAACAAATTTACCAGACACTTTAGAAGTAGCTAGATTAAACTTGATTACAAATATGTCTTCAGAAGAAGTAACAGATGAAGATCTTCAAAGCGTAAGTTCAGGAGTAGAGACAGTAGGAGAACCAGTAGAGGTTACAGAAGATGAGTTAACCTCAAATAATAGTAGTAACGTTACTTCAGAATTAATAGATTATCAAGATAATATAAATATAGGTTCATTAGAACCAGGACAAAATAAAGTATTAAGCTATGATATGAAGATTGATAAATTAAATAATGCATCAGCAGTTAATTTCTCTGTAGTAGCAGACATAGGAAAAGATGAATATCGTTCAAATGTAGTAACAGATGATGTAAGAAAAGTTGATATATCTTTATCAATGACAGCTGATCCAGATGGAGATTATTTAAAAGCTGGAGATACATTAAAATATGTTATAAATATTAAAAATAACGGAACAGAAGATATTAGTGATTTAGTATTAAAAGATACTATACCATCAAGCTTAACAGTAAATAAAGTAACATTTGATGGTGAAGAAGCTACAGAATTAGCAGGAAATAATAATATTGAATTAAGATGTAATATTGCTGCCGGTTCTGAAAACACAGTAGAAATTGAAACAGTTGTTAATTTCTCTGAAGGAAGAACTGAAGCAGAAGCAATTACAAATGTAGCACATGCAGAAGTATTAGCTGAAACAGTTGCTACAGCACCAGAGATTACACATATAATTGAAGCAAATGAGAATCAAGGTGGAGGAACTGAAAATCCAGGTGAAAATAATGGAAGCAATAATGATGTGGCAAATGGAAATGGAATTATAACAGGTGTTGCATGGTTTGACGAAAATGCAAATGGACAAAAAGATAGTGGAGAACAATTAATAAGTGGAGTAAAAGTACAATTATATAATACAGAAACAAATAATTTAGTAAGTAAGCAAGATGGAAGCATATTAGAAGCAACAACTAATGAAAATGGTGTATATGTATTAGACCATATAGGAAGAGGAAAATATATTGTAATATTTGATTATGATAATTCAGCATATACATTAACAAAATATAAAGCAGAAGGTGTAAGTGAAACAAATAATTCTGACGCAATGATGAAGGACTTAAATGTAGATGGACAAACTCAAAGTGTTGCATCAACAGATATTCTAGATATGAGTGAAGGAAATGTTTCAGATATTAATATAGGATTTGTAAAATTACAAAACTTTGATTTAAAACTTGAAAAATTTGTTAGCAAAATAATTATACAAGATTCAACTGGAAGTACAGTGAAAGAATATAATGATGAAACATTAGCAAGGGCAGAACTTGATGCAAAAAGAGTAAATGGAGCAACGGTATTAATAGAATACAAAATTAGAGTAAGCAACGTAGGAGAAGTAGACGGATATGTTAGAAGCATTGTAGATTATATGCCAAATGATTTGAAATTCAACTCAGAGATGAATAAAGATTGGTATCAAACTTCAGATGGACTATATAATGCAAGTTTGGCAAATGATGTAATTAAACCGGGAGAATCAAAAGAAGTAGCATTAACATTAACTAAAAACATGACAAATGATAATTTGGGATTAATTAACAATACAGCAGAGATAAAGGAAAGCTATAATGAACTAGGATTAGCAGATAGTAATTCAACACCAGGAAATAGAGCAAATGGCGAAAATGATATGGGCTCAGCAGATGTTCTTTTAGGACTTAGAACGGGTGGAGCAGTTTATATCGGAATAACTATAGCAGTAGTTGCAGTTTTAGGAGTAATAGTTTTTATAGTAATAAAAAGAAGAAAAAATAAAGAGGAAATATAAAAGAAAGGAGGGGAAGTTCAAATGAGTAGATTAAAGAAAATAGCAATTGCTATGGTCACAACAATTATAGCAATATTAGGTATAGCAACAATCTCAACTGCATATTATGTAGGGCAGACTGTTACACTAACAAGTAGCCAATATTATAGTAGTAATAATATATTTTGTATGGAGCATGGACAATCTATAAAAAGTCTTATGTATTACAAAGTTATATCAAATGTAAAAATAGAAGGAACTAAATCAACAGATCAAACGGGAAAGACAATAGATAGTTTGGACAATGCTAGATTTGCATATATATTATCTCAAAATAATGGGTCACCAAAGGAAGCTGGTCCAGTTGCAAATGGTGTATGGAATTTTGGATATACTTGGATGAATAATGTTGGACAATATCATGCAGGACTATATAAAGGATTTGCAGGAAGTGCACATGGAAAACCAACTTGGGCAGACCAAGCAGCGATAAACTATGCAAATCAGATTGCAAATATTGATAATGCAACAGATAATACTAATAAAGACAATATTCAAGTAGTGGCATATCAAAAAGACGGAAAAAGTTATATGAGGATAGGACCATTTAATTGGACTTTTGCAGGAACATTAACAGAAGTAAATGTGTATGACCAAGATTCTAATCCGGTATCAGAAAAATTATATAGTAGCTTCTCTGGAACAACAGAAAACTTCTTTGATGCTAGTGGTATAAAATCAGGAACTGACTTTTATATTTCAATACCAATAGATGGAAGTGTTACTAAAATAAGTAGAGTTACAGCTAAATCTCAAGTAGAGTTATTAGGTGTAAATATATGGTTCTTAGAAGCAACAGAAGGATATTTACAAAACATGTTAATTAGGGAACCTTATAAAATTACTCAGACTATAGATTTAACATTTGATTATGATATACCAACAACAGGAAAATTAAGAATAGTAAAAGTAAATAAAGATAATACAGAAGTAAAATTACCTGGAGTAGGTTTCTATATTATGAATAATGAGCTTGGAAAATATATAAAACAAGATGAAAATGGTAACATAGCATATGTAGATACAAGGGAAGAGGCAACAGAATTCATAACAGATGAAAACGGTGAAATATATATTGAAGGTTTAGTAGTAGGAACATATACAGCTTATGAAACTCAAAACCCAAATTATGGATATGAATTCTTAACTGATGGACAAGTAACAACCATAACAGCAGGTGATACGACAGAGTTCCAAATTGCAAACAAACAAATCTATGTAAAATTATCAGGAATTGTTTGGGTGGATAAGATATCAGGAAAACAATCATATAGAAATGATTTATTTAAAGATAATGACTATGATGATGCAGATATTTTACTAGATGGAATTACAGTAAGATTAAAAGATAGAACAACAGGTGAAACTGTAATGGAAACAACAACAGCAGATGGTGGAGCATATTTGTTTATGGATGTCTTAATTGAAAAATTACAAGATTATTATATTGAGTTTGAATATGACGGATTAACCTATACAAATGTAATACCACACATAGACCGTGACAATGGTTCTAAATCTGCAGAAAACCCTACAGTAAGAGATGAGTTTAATAAAAAGTTCAGTTCTGTAGAAGGAGGAAGTACAGAAGATACAGGTATTACTCTTGATGAAAATGGAAATAAAGTTTATGACTTAAGTTATAACTTAGACCAAAATGAGCACACAGCAACATTAATTAATAATGGTCAGTACTTAATTACAGGAAATACAGATGAAACTGGTTATAGTATTTGGGACCACTTCACATATGGTATGGAAGAAATAAAATGGATTAACCAAGGTTTATATGAAAGAGAACAACCAGATATGGCATTAATTAAAGACTTACAAAATGTAAGAGTAGCAGTTAACGGATATCAACATGTATATGATTATTCACAAAGGTTTGTGAACCAAGGTGAATATGGTGATGGATTTAATGTTGGTGTAAAATTTGGAAATAAATATGGTTCAATGTCATATACAAGAGCAATTTATAAAGCAGATTATGAATATATAAATGAAGAGGATCCAAGTAAAGAATTAAAAGTTTATGCAACATATAGAATAGCTTTAAGAAATGAATCTACAAACTTAATTAGTCAAATAAATAGTATAGTAGACTACTATGATAGTAACTATACACTTCTAAGAGTTGGAACAGCCTTAGATGAAAATGGAAGTATAACAGGAGACGAACTTACTCATACAGATACAGCATACAATGATGAATATGCAAAAACTGTAATAGATACAAATACTAGATTAGACCCACAAAGTACAGCTGATATTTATATAGAATTCCAATTAAGTAGAGAGCAAGTAGTAAACTTAATAAATGATGGAGAAGTTCTAGATAATGTAGTAGAAATAAATTCTTATTCAACATTTGATGCTGATGGAAATGTATATGCAGGTATAGATAAAGATTCTAACCCAGCAAATGCAACTCCAGGAAATGAAGCAACATATCAAGATGATACAGATTCAGCACCTGGATTTAAACTAGAAGTTGCAGATGCAAGAAAATTAGATGGTAAAGTATTCTTAGATGAAACTTCAGGAGAATTAATGACAGGAGAAATAAGACAAGGATCTGGAGCATATGAAGATGGTGAACCAGGTATTGAAGGTGTAGAGGTTACATTAACAGAAAATACTGGAAGCGGAAAAGTGTATACTACTACAACAGATAGTAATGGTGATTTCCAAATTACAGATTATATACCAGGTGATTATACATTAACATATACTTGGGGAGATGACACTTATACAGTACAAAACTATAAAGGAACAGTATATGATAGCTCAAGAGATCAAACAAATAAACAATGGTTCAAAGAAGATGTAGATACAAGAAAAACAGATGCTATTGATGATTATGAATTAAGACAGAAAATTGATGATGAAATTAAGCATATAACAAATAGTACACAAACAACAATAGACAAGATGAATTCTACAACTCCAACAATGGGAATTGGTGTAGAATATGATAGTGTTTATACAGCTTCATCAGGAGACAGATATACT
Organism: uncultured Clostridia bacterium; assembly: GCA_944386735.1. Classification (GTDB taxonomy): domain Bacteria; phylum Bacillota; class Clostridia; order TANB77; family CAG-508; genus CAG-269. Next base: position 16,885 of record CALXCH010000003.1, on the reverse strand, counting down.
TACGAAATTCATAATGTTGACTTTGGTATAGTAGAAAGAGCAAGACAAAAATTAGCAATGACTAAGAGAGTAAAATCAGTAAAAGTTACACTTGCTAATGGTCAAGTAATAATAGATGCAACATTTGATGAAGATGGTAATATAACAGGACAAGCAGAGCACTTAACTCATATGGGACCATCAGAAACTGCAAATCCTCAAAATGGATATGTAAGACTTGAAATAGACAACGAAATAGTTCAAGGAGCAACATTAGAGGTAAGTTATGAAGTAAAAGCTACAAACTTAAGTGAATTAGATTACTTATCTGAAAACTACTATAAATATGGAATTGTAGAAGGAGACGTTGTAACAATAACTCCATCAGCTATAATAGATTACTTAGATAATGATTGGGCATTTGATAATGCAGCAAATCCAGATTGGCAAGTTAAGACACCAGATGAGATTAAAGATTTAGTTGCAGAGGTTGTATACAATAATGAAAATTCTACTATAAATGAAAAGACTATTCTTTATACAGAAAGCTTAAAAGAACATAACTTAAAACCAACTGAAGAAGCAGCAGCAGATTTAGCAGTATCTAGATTATTATCAACAGCAAATGAAACTTATGTGGATAACGAAACAGAGGTTGTAACATTAGATAAGACAGGTGGTGCTAAGCCAACTGAAATACCAGGAAATTATATTCCAGGTAGTGGACATACAGAAATTGACGACAACATGGCAGAGACAGTTATTGTTACACCATCAACAGGTAATAACTTAGCATTTATCGTACCAACTATAGTTGGAGTAGTAGCATTAGTTATCTTAGGAGTTGGAGTATTCTTAATTAAGAAAAGAGCTTTAGGAAATAAAGACAAATAGAAATAGGGCAACTAATTAAAGAAATTATTAAAGAAGTAGAAAATATTTAAAGTTTTCTACTTCTTTTTCTTTTAATTGTAACATTTGTAATTGCTACGCAAATAAAGGGTTTAGATGCTTTTAGTATAAAAATGTCTAAAAATGTAATAAAAATGTAAAGGTTTTTTAATATTTAGCGCGCAAATGACTTTCCCTAAAGACTTAAGGATTATTTTTCCATATTAGGAAAAAATACACATTGAAATTGATTGAAAAAGCTTGTAATATTAATATAAGAAATTTTACATATGGGGGAAAAGTATCATGAAAAAGAAAAATATTGTAAAGATATTTGCTTTAGCTATTTTGGTAATAATGTTAATAGCGATAAGCAGAGTAGTTACAAGAACAAGTTATGGAGCAGATAACGAGGAACAAGCTATCCTTGAAGGAGTTTTTAATAAATATGTAAATTATGAGCTCACTGATGGGACAAAAGGTACTTTAGTACAATATAGCTTACGAACGGGAATTAAATATGGAGACGAATTCTATGCTATAAAAAATTCAGAGATTAATGTTGCTTTAAGCCCAATTGATGGAAAGTATCCAAATAGTGTAAAAGTAATTAGTGAAGGTACAAAAGCAACAAATGGAAGAACAACTAATATAAATGTAGATTATAGCTATGATTCTAATTCTGGAATAGCAACAATAAGAACAAGCAATGAAGATGAAAATGGACAACCTATATATAATACAAGACCAAGTGATAATGATAGAGATGAATACATAATTATTTCTTGTTATGATACTTATACACAAGATAAGCCAGAAAGGGATTTATTCTGTAATGTATCATATAAAGCTGTGTTGTTTACAGATGATAATAGAGAAGTAAGTGGAGAAGGAGCATTAAATCAAAAGGTTACAGAAGATGTTGGAGAGCTAACTTCTATTGCTACTAATACAAGCGATATATATAATGGATACATCAAATCTAATGTTATAAATGGAACTGCCTATGATACAGAATATACAGAAAATAATGAAATAACAATAAGTGATAAACGTGCTCATCAAAAGATTAACATAACAGAAGAAAATTCATTTGTAAGACAAAATGATGTTTATTATAAAAGTACAAAAATATTAAAGAATGATATTTTAAATGTTCTAGGAGAAAATGGTAGCTTAGAAATATTAGATGGAAATAATAATGTTATTGCTACCATTGATAATAATACAGAATTTGACGAAAACGGAGAATATATAGTTACATATGGGGATGATGTAAATAGCATAACTATAAAAACAAGTAATATTATAAATGAAGGAATATTACATATAGAAAATGTAAAGAAAATAAAAAGTGATGAGTCATATTTAGATGATAAAGATATTACAAGAAAAGTAACTATAGTAGGAATAAATGAAAAAGAAGAACAAGTAAATGTAGAAGACACTATAAACTACTTACAAAGTGGAAGTTTAAATTTAAATAGTCCAAATTTAAACAGCGGAAACGTTAATGTAAATACAGAAGAAAATCAAGGAAATAATAATGTAGCAACACAAATAGTAGAAGAAGAGAGCTACAGAAATGAAAAAGAAAATACAATAGAAGTAAAAGACGCTACAACTAATGTGGAAGTAAATGTAGATAATACAGATTGGACAAATGAAAAACAAAATGATGTAACATTTGATATTTCATTAAATTCTTCATCAGTAGCAAACAACTTATTCGATAATCCAACAATAAGAATAAAATTACCAAATGATGTAGAAAAGGTTATTTTAGGAAATAGTTCTATGCTTTATTCAAATAGTTTAAATATGCAAGAACCATATGTAGAGACAGCAGAAGACGGAACTACAAGTATAGTAGTAAATATAGAAGGAAATGAGACAGCTTATAATGAGAATAATTTAGGAATAACAACTAATATAAAAATACCGGCATCAATAATATTAAGTACAGATGTTGAAACTAGAGTAGATAAAATTAATGTAGATTATACAAATAACTATGGTGGTGTTGAGCAAGGAAATATAGAAAAACAAATTATAATAGAAAATTTCCAAAAGACTCAAAGTGAAGATACTAATGCAAATGCTTCGACAGATGCAAATGGTGACGGAAATTTAGTAGATGCAATTGTAGGACAAGTAGAAGAAATAGCAAAACAAGAAGCTTTAGTAGCTGCAACACAAGAACAAATAGATGGGTTACAAATAAAAGTTACTCCTATGAAAGGTGAATCTGAACTAAAAGATGGAGATTCTGTATATGAAGGAGAGTTTATAAAATATAATGTACAAATTAAAAATACAACAAGTGATCCAATAGATAATGTAAGAATAGTAGGAACAATACCAGATGGATTGAAATACGGAGAGTTAAATTCAACATTTGGAGATTTATCAACAGGAATATATGAATATAATTTTGATGAAAATCTTAAAGAAACAGAAATAGATGTTGGAACAATAAAAGCCGGACAAACTGTGAATAAATATTATGAGGTACAAGTTGAAGATTTAGAAGAAGAAAAAGATATAACAACAAATATAAAAACTTATATAGGAAATACAGAAGTATCTGATTATAAGTTGAACAACAAAATTAAGCAAGGAGAAGTAAAAGCATTTTTATGGTCTATAATTAATGAAGGATCAGCCACAGTTTTAGAAGAGCAATATGCATATGGAATTAATTTAGACAACCCTAGTGGAGAGGAAGTAACAATAAAAGTAAAATTGCCAGAGCTTTTTATTCCAACACAAGAACAATTAGATAATGGAGATGTGTATGTAGGTGCTTATGCATCAGAATATGATACAAAAATATATAATTTAGGTCTTTCAGGAGTAGAAGACTTAGGAGGTTATACTTATAGCTTTAATGGTAATGAGGTTATAATTAAGGCAACAAAAAGTGGTACATATAAAATAGGTGTGCGTAAAGGAGATGATACATATCTTAGAGAACAATATAGTGATGGAAATGCAGAATTAAAAACAGTTGCTACGGTAACAACTAAAGACATTACATATAATATGAATGAAAACAGAATACAATACGGATTTAACAATGTAGTAATAGAAATGAGTTCTGACAACGAGGGTGAAGAGGTAAAATATGGAGAGGAAATAAATTATAATATTGCTGTAACATGTACAGGTATATCAGGAATAAAAAATAAAACAAGTGGTTTATATGTTAATATTTTAGATTATCTACCAGAAAACGTAAAACCACAAACTATTACATATGATTATTTTGAAAGAGTAACTGAAGTAGATTCAGAAGGTAGAAGAGTTCCTGCTGGATATAGCGAAAAGAAAACAAAAACGGAAAATATCAAATCATCAAATTCGGATTCTGATGGCAACAAGTTACCAAATGTAGATATATATACATGGATTCCATATCAAGAAACTATAAATATCCAAATTAAGACAATAGCAGGATATGTATATCAGAACACAGAGGTTGAGAATAGCGCAATAGTACAAGGAGCTAAAATAGATGTAGGAGATTCATTTGGTGAAAATGAGGGAATATATGAAGCACCATTAGAAACAAAATCATCAAATGTTGTAACACATATAATTGTTCCATATACTGAAGAAGAAAAGCCAGAGGATCCAGACACACCAACAGACCCAGAAGACCCAGATACACCAACAGATCCAGATAATCCAACTACTCCAAGTGATCCAGATGCTAAATATTCTATTTCAGGAATTTCTTGGAATGATGCAAATGGTGATGGAGCTAGACAAGATAGTGAATCTTTGATAAGTGGTATAGAAGTAATGCTAGTAGATTTATCAGATTCAAATAATGTAAAAGCGCAAACAACAACGAATAACGGAAGATATACATTTAGTGGTATAGAACAAGGAAATTATGTGGTTGTATTTAATTACAATACTTCAGTTTATTTATTAACACAATACAGAGCAAGTGGAGTATCAGAAGAAATAAATTCAGATGCAATGGATCAGACTATTACACTGGATGGCCAAAAAGTAAACGTTGGACTTACAGACCAAATAACTTTAAACAAAGATGCAAATAACATAGATATTGGTCTGATGGAAAGGCAAGGCTATGATTTAAAACTAGATAAATATATAACAGATGTTTCAGTTACAACTGTAAATGGAACAAAGCAGGTATCATATGATAATACACAATTAGGTAGGGTTGAAATAAGAGCAAAAGAAATAGAAGGAGCTCAGGTTTCAGTAAAATATAAAATAGTTATAACAAATGAGGGACAATCACCAGCTACAGTAAAGGAAATATATGATTATTTACCAGATGGACTTGATTTCTCTAACAATGGAAATACAAATTGGACAAATGAAAATGGAGTGCTTGTAAATAGAGGATTAATGAATCAAGTGATTAATCCAGGAGAAAGCAAAGAATTAACATTAACATTAACAAAAACAATGGGAGAAGATGATGCTGGAACTTATACAAATGCAGCAGAAATAGGAAGCGCAGAAGGAAGTATAACAGGAACAAAAGATACAGATTCAACACCAGGAAATAGAAATACATCAGAAGATGATTATTCACAAGCAGATTTAATTATTGGTGTAAGTACAGGTTTAGCAGTATATATTTCTATAGGAATAATATTATTTGTATTAGCAGTACTAGTATTCTTAGGTATTAAATTTAAATTTAAAATAAAGAATATAACTAAATTTGGAGTATCAATGTTCGTATTTGCAATAATAGGAATAACATCATGTAGTAATGTTTTTGCAATAAGACTTCATTATACTGGTAATGGACAAACTTCACATGGATTTACTGTTTCAGGAGGACCAACATCTTCAGCTGTTTGTTCAGATAGTGGTGACTATCCTGCTGCTGGTTGGAGTGGAGCAAATTGTTCAGATTCTGAATATGCTTATTCTGTTTCATCATCTTTTAGCTATGAATATGGATCAACAGAAGTAGTTACTCCAGGAATTGAATTAACAAAATTAAATGATAAGATAGAGAACAAAAAAGTAGGAGATAGATATGTTTTAGGTCCATTTGAATCATCTACGAATTCTAATGAGGAACCTTATAGAATAACTGTATATAGTAAAGACGGAGGTACATTAAGCTATACATTATGTGATGCAAATGGAAACGGAATAGGTTCTGTTACAGGAACAGGAAATGTAACTTTCTATATAAGTTTAACAGCAAGTGAGTTTGAAAGAGGAGTAAGTCGTGTAACAGCAACACAAGGAAAAACAGAAACTGTAAGACAATACTATTGGAAATATGTATATGCATATTACTATTATATAGGTACAAACCCATGTCCAACAAACTATACAGGAAACCGTCACCAAAATGCTGAAGGTGGTTGGGAAGATGCTGGTGAAGGTTGGAAATATGAAGATATATGGACAGAAGATACGATTGAGTGGACAAACTTTAATACATTTATAGAACTATTAAAAGTAGACTTAGATGAACATGAAAATGGAGACGATTATGAGAGATACATAGACATCGAAGGAACATTAACAGGACCAAATGGTTATAGTGAATCATTTAGAACAACAGAAGGAAAATATTCTTTTGAAAACTTAGAACCAGGAACTTATTATTTAACAGAAACAATAAATAATAATTATGGATATGAGCAAAATGTAGAAGAACTTATAGATCTTTCAGTACCTACAGAAGGTGGAAAATTAATCGTATACTACATGGAAAATACTAAATATACTGGTAACTTAAAGATTATTAAAAAAGATAAGGATAGCGAAAACTTAATGCCTAATATTAGCTTTAAGTTACAAGGAGAAGGCGGATATGTAGTTGGAATTGATGCAAATGGAAATCCTATAAGACAAGTAACAGGTAGTGTACAATTCTTTAATATGGAATACACAAGTAATATAGAGGATGCAACAGAGTTTATAACAGATGAAAATGGAGAAATAAATATCTATAATATAAGAATAGGAACGTATACAGTTATAGAAACAGCAATAAATATAGATAAATATGGTTATGAGTTAGATCCAAATTATATTTATTGGAGTAGTGGCAGTGGCTCAGGAGAACAATCTAATGAGGGTCAAGTAGAAGTAGTAAGAAGAAAATCATATTACACAACAGGAAAAGAAGGAGAATCATTACCTTCAAATGTGCCAGCAGCTGAATATGATATTATAAACTTTGAAAACAGAAGAAAATGGATTAAATTATCAGGAACAGTATGGGAAGATATGATAAGTGGTAAAACATCTGAAAGAGATTATGTATATTCACAAGGAGATTCAGATGAAAATAATCCGGATAGGAAAGTTGCAAATGTAACTGTGAAATTATTAGATAGAAATGGAAATCCAGTTCCATTTAAGACAAAAGAAACATTTAATGAAAATGATTCTGTTAATAGAGGAACAACAGTAGATGAGATTTTAACAGACGCAGACGGAAATTACTTAATGATAGATGTTTTAATAGATGAATTAACAAACTATTATATACAATTTACTTATAATGGAATGAGTTATGAACCAGTACCATTAACAGATTTAACACCAAGCAATCCAAATAGCTCAAAAGCAGCAGAAAATGAAGCAGAAAGAGCAGAATTTAATAGAAAATATTCAGAAATAACACATAGTGGAACTACAGGACCTGTTGGTGAATCAAGAGACGATGGGGGAAGTAAAACATACGACTTAAATTATGATACAGACCAGTATTATGAAGATGAAAATGGTAACATTATAGGCCAAAATAAGAGTACATTAAACTATGGACCAAACTCTGTATATGGATATGATGAACAAAAATTCCCAGTAAACATGACAGATGAACAATATATAATGCATGCAACAACAAAAGATGCATATCAAAGTCAAGGACAATCAGGATATTTAGCAGACGATTTTGATACAATAGATAATATAAGAAAAACAGAAAAAGAAGAAATTCCATATATTAACTTAGGAATTATGGAAAGAGAACAACCAGATTTATCATTAGTAGAGGACATTGAAACAGTAAAAGTAACATTAAATGGTTATGAACATACATATAATTATAACCAAAGATTTGAAAATCAAAGTCAATATGGTGATGGATTTAATGTAGCTGTAAAATTCGGAAATGAATATGGTTCAGCAGAATATACACAACCAATTTATTCATCAGATGTAGTATACAATGCACAACCTGGAAATGAAGGAAAATTAGAAGTATATGTAAGATATAAGATAGCATTAAGAAATGAAGCGACAAATCTTTATACTAAAGTAAATAATGTTATAGTTATGTATGATAATAGGTATACTATTGATAGCATTCAAGACGATAGTGGAAATACATCATATAATTATACTGATGGAGGAGCTGTAGGAGATTATAACAAGGCTACAATAGAAGAAGTTAATCAAAACCTAGAACCTCAAACAGTAAAATATATATATGTTACATATAAATTAAACAATAGTGCAATAAATGCAGTATTAGATAATAATGAGGAATTTGAAAATAATCCATTAGATGCAGTCGCAGAAATAGGATCATACTCAACATACTCAGATTCAGGATTTAGTGTACATTATGCAGGAGTTGATAAAGATTCTAGACCAGGTTCAGCAGAACCAACAGATAGAACTACATTTGAGGATGATACAGATAGTGCACCAGCATTTAAGTTAGAATTAAAAGAAGGTAGAGTAATATCAGGAACTGTATGGGAAGATGAGGCAATAGCAGATTTACTAGATTTAGAAAATGGTGGAACAGAAGTAACAGATCCAATAACTGGAGAAACAAAGAAAGTAAAAGAAAGAATTGGTAATGGTGAATATGAACAAGGAACAGAAAATACAGTAGGAAATGTTACAGTAGACTTAATAGTATTATCTTATGATGCTAATTCAGATGTAGATTTAGCAAATGCAAGTATATTGGGAGAAGCAGGAACAGAAGGAACGGAACCAAAGGAATCTGAAATAGCAAACCTATATCAACAAGGCACATCAGCTACTGATACAGTAGTAGAACTAGCATCAAAAACAACAGGAAACGACGGACATTATGAGTTCTCTGGAGTAATACCAGGAAAATACTTACTAAGATTTACTTATGGTAATAACAGTGTAATATATAATCCAGATGGAACGGAAAATAGAGTTATAGATGATGTAGATAAGTATAAGTCAACAATATATAGAGGAAATAGGCCAGAAAATGAATCTACAGCAGCAGGAGATACAGATTGGTGGTATAGATCAGAAACATCCGGAGAAAATGCAGCAAGATGGTCAGATGCTAGAGATGAAATTGGAATAGATGGAAATGGTAAATACGACCTTCTTAAAGATAGACTTGGATTGGAAAGAGAATACTATTATGGAAATACAGACCCTAATGTTCTAAATGATGATGCAATAAAAGCTATAGAGGCAAGGTCAAGAGGATTTGAAATTAAAGAGGATTATGACGTTAACTTAGACAATATGAGCAAGTTTGGAGAAGAACTTAAATTTGTATTTGACAACATGGACTTTGGTATAATAAGAAGACCAATACAAAACCTTAAAGTTGAAAAACAAATATCTCATGTAAAAGTAACACTTGCAAATGGTCAAGTATTAATTGATGGAGACCCAAGAGTAGATGAAATTGAACATTTAAGATTCTTACCAGATGGAAATGTTCATATAGAAGTAGATAGCGAAATAATACAAGGAGCAACATTAACTGTAAGATATGAAATAATAGCAGATAACAGTGATTCAGAATTAGACTATAATGATGAAAATTACTATATCTTTGGAACTCCAGATGATCCAAATAGCTTAATAGCACCAAGAATAAAGAGACTACATGATTACTTGTCAAATGATTTAGTATTTGATAAAGAAAATAGCCCAGAGAATTGGCATCAATATGAGCCTGAAGAACTAGAACAATTACTAAATGATCAATATTTGTCACAAGACGCATATGATGCTATTAAGAAATATAATCAAGTATTATGGACAGATGCTTTTGCTAATATGGGAATAGGAAGATATACTACAGAATTAGAAGTATCTAAAGTGTTATCAAATAGTGCAAATGATCTAGACTTTGGTAATGATATTGAGGTAAATGTATTAATAGGAAGAAGAACAACAAAGCCAGATAATCCTGATGATTATACGATACCAGGAAATTACGTACCAAGTGATGATGGAAGAGAAGAAGGTGGAGATGATGACTATAGAGTTATTACAATAACACCTCCTACTGGTGAAGACTTAAATTACATACCATACATTATTCTAGGTATTAGTTCATTCATAATCTTAGGAGTAGGAATTATCTTCATTAAGAAAAAAGTATTAAAATAGTTGTTAAAGCTAATAAACAATACTAAATCATAAAAAAAATCAGGTTAAATAGAAATATTTAGCCTGATTTTTTTGGTTTTATTCTATTAAAAGTTATATAAAGAGAGTTTAATATTAATAAAAAAATTTAAATTATAAAAATTATTTTTTAGAACATTTTCCCTAAATATTGCTTTTTTCGATATTCTGTAATAAAATAAAAATCGTATATTAAATTATTATGAAAAAAATAAAAAATATATATAAAAAAATGTAAAAAACTTTTTTAGTTTAGCAGACTAGAAAAGACAAAAACCACGAAGGACAAGTAGTAAAATAAGCTTATCAAATATAAAGAGGTGGTAAGGATGTTTCAAAATTTAAGTGAAGACACAATAGATTTAAATAGTAAAAATGATATAAGGGAAGAAAAAAGTAAATTTAATATATTCGGAAATGTATTTGCAAAAGAAAATATAGTAATATATATTGTAGCATTTATGTTGTCCTTTGTAAGTTTAGGCGGAGAATTTTCAATATTTAGTATAAGCTTGCTAGGAGCTTGTTTGGCATTTTCTATTCCAGCACTAGGGATAGTGGTAATTTCACTACTTGGTAACTTAATAAAATTTGGAGTAGGAGGAGCAGTAGAATATTTATTAACAGCGTTAGTTATGATTGCAACATTATTTATAGTAAAACCACGTTATAATGAGCAAGAAAGAAATGAAAAAATAAAAATCGGAAAAAACGTATTTATAGCTTGTTTATTAATAGGGCTAATAAAAATTTTTATGTCAGTATTTACATTATATGATGTGCTAAGTACAATAACATTGTCAATAATAGCATTAGTATTTTATAAAATATTTGTAAATTCATTACCAGTAGTTCAGGAATTTTATACAAAAAGGGCCTTTTCAATAGAAGAAGTAATAGGAGCAAGCTTATTATTTGCAATAGCAGTTGCAGCATTTGGAAATTCAAGTATATATGGCTTTAGTATAAGAAATATATTTAGTATATTAATTGTAATGATTTTAGGTTGGAAAAATGGAATACTAGTTGGAACAACATCAGGAGTAACAATAGGAGTAACTTTGGGTGTAATTAGTAATAATGAGCCAATAATGATAGCAGCATATGCAATATCAGGAATGATAGCAGGAATATTAAACAGATTTGGAAAAATAGGAGTAGTAGTTGGTTTTACACTAGGAAATATTGTCTTGGCATATGTATCAAATGGCTATACAGTAGAATTAATACATTTTAAAGAAATATTAATTGCATCAATTGGACTATTATTAGTACCAAAAAACTTACAAATAGATTTAGAAGAATTTATAGGAAATTCGAAGTTTTTACCATATACATCAGGAAGGGCATTAAATAAAAGTAAAGAAGTAGCAGAAAGCCTAAACAATGTATCAGAAGCAATAAATCAGATGGCTACGGCATATAGTGAAGGGCCGGCAGAAAGGGAAAACGCAGATAACGAGCAAGAAGAAAATAAAAAAATATTTATATCAGAATTACTAAATAATTTAGAGCCGTATAAAGATAATATGTTATATGATGATATAGCAGATGTAAATGGCAAAATTATAGACGAAATATTTAATCTTTTACTTGATAAACAGGAAATATCAAGAACTGATTTATTAAAAGTATTTGCAGATTGTAATAGTTATATAATAGGATTTGATGATAAAGAAATAAGTAAACGTCTAGAAGAAAATATCATGCAAATAGTAAGAACAATAAATGTTTCATATAAAGCCTCAAAATCAGACTTTATTTGGAAAAAGAAAATAGCACAAAATAAGAAAAATGTAGAAAAACAATTAAAAGGTGTATCAAAAGCAATAGAAAGTATGGCAAAAGGATTAGAAGATGATATAGAAAACGAAGAAAAATACACAAGAGAAAAAAGAGAAATAATAGAATTATTAGAACAAAAAGAAATAGAAGTCCAAGATATAGCTATAAAGAAAGAAAATAGATTTATAATAGAAATTTATTTGAATGAAAATTTAGAAACAGAAAAACAAGAAACAATAGGAAAGATACTTACTAAAGTATTAGGAGAAAAAATAGTACTAAATGAAGAAGCAGTGGTAGGGAAAAAACTAAGCTTCTTATCAGATGATAAGTTCGTTATGGCAATGGGAACAGCTAATATGACAAAATCAAAAAGTAAGATTTCTGGAGATAGTACTTTAACAGCTAGACTAAAAGATGGAAAATATTTGTTAGCAATAAGTGATGGAATGGGAAGCGGAAAAGAGGCAAAGGCAAGTAGTTCAAATGCTTTAAGACTATTAGAAAATTTATTAGTATCAGGATTTGATAAAAACATATCATTAGATTTAATAAATAATGCTCTAATTAATCAAAACAAAGAAAGCTTTGCAACACTTGATATAGCAATAGTTGACTTGTATGCAGGAAATGTTGAATTTATAAAAAGTGCAGCATGTCCAACATATATAAAACATGGAAAAAGAGTTCAAATGGTAAAATCAAACTCTTTGCCAACAGGAATAATAGAGGAAAGTAAAATCCAAACATTTGATAAAGATATAGAATCAGGAGAAATAATGGTACTTTGCTCAGATGGAATCTTGGATTCAAATGTAGAATATAAAAACAAAGAATTATGGATTAAATATTTATTAGAAGATATAGAGACAACAAATACTCAAAAAATAGCTAATTTGATATTAGAAGAAGCAATAGATAATAACTATGGAGTAGCAAAAGATGATATGAGTGTTTTAGTATGTAAATTTAGAAAAAAAGAAGTTTAAAATTTATTGATAAGTTGTGCAACATATGATATAGTATAAATGTGCAAAGGGAGGAAAATATCTTGAATAGAGGAAGAAGATATGATGAGCCAAAATTAAACCTAAAAAAAGTATTTGCAGTAATAATTTTATTTGTTGTAATTATTATGTGTATTGTAATGCTAAAAGGTATTTTATCTAATGATAAAGAACAACAAAATGTAGTAACAAGTACAGATTATTTTGCAGCATACCAAAACAACAAATGGGGAGTAATAGATTCTTCCGGAAAAGTTGTAATAGACCCAGGATATAGCGAAATGATAGTAGTACCTAATAGTAAAGAAGATGTCTTCTTATGTACATATGATGTAAATTATGATGATGGAACATATAAAACAAAAGCATTAAATAGTAAAAACCAAGAAATATTTACGAATTACGAACAAATAGAAGCAATATCAAATATGGATGAAAATGAAAATTTATCATATAATAGCAAAGTATTAAGAGTAGAAAATAACGGAAAATATGGATTAATTGATATGGAAGGAAATGAAGTACTTCCATGTGAATATGATGAAATTACAGGACTTCAAGGAGTGAAAAATGCTATACTTGTTTTAAAAGATGGTAGCTATGGAGTTGTAAGTGACGAAGGAAAGTTAATAATTCCAACAAGTTATGCAGAGATACAAGGCTTAGGAGATGAAGCAGTAGATGGCTTTATAGTAAAAAATACAGAAGGAAAATATGGAGTAGTAGATATTTCAAATGGACAAGTATTAGAAATGAAATATGACGGAATATCTAAAATCCATCAAGGAGACTATTATGTAGTAGTCGATGGGGGAAAACAAAAAGTTGTAAAAAAAGACGGAACTGAAAGCTTAAATGGAAACTATGATGAGATAACAGCTATCTTAAAAAATCCAGAAAATGGAGTAATATATAAAGATGGCGAAAAATATGGAGTAATGAGTTTGGCAGGAGAAAAAACAATAGATGCAAACTATGATGACTTAAAAGAAGCAAAATCAGGAATATTTATTGCAAAAACAGGAGAAAATTATGGAATAATAGATTTATCAGGAAATACATTAGTAGAATTTAAATATAGAGGAATAACATATAATGAAAAAGCAGATTTATATGTAACAGAAGATGAAACTTATAATAATGAAGTACTAGATAGTAATTATGAAGTAAAACTAACGGGAATGGTAACAGACTTAGATGATGAGGACGGGTATATAGAAATAAGACAAAATGATGAATATAAATATTATAATTTTAGGTTTGAAGAAGAAAAAGAATCAGATATATTCCCATCTAACACATTATTTGTAAGTAAAAAGAATGGAAAATATGGTTTTGTAGATAAAGATGGAAATGTAGTAGTTGACTATATATATGATGATGCAACTAGCCAAAATTCATTTGGATATGCAGGAATAAAGAAAGACGGAAAATGGGGTTCAATCAATAAAGACGGAAAAGTTGTGCAAGAGCCAGCATATAACTTAGAAGACTATTTACAAGTTGATTTCATTGGAAGTTGGTACTTAGGAAAAGACCTTAATATGAACTATTATAGGAAATAAATAAGAGGTGAAAAAATATGGAACTAAAGACAAATTATCAATACACATACTTCATCCATCCATTTGTGATAAAGGAAGGAAAATATCAAAAATACATATTAAAAATGTTAAGAGACAAAGACTTTAAGCTAAAAACATTTCAAAAAGAAAAAGATTTTAAAATGTATCAGTACTTTTTACCAAAAACAAGAGATTTCTTATTCTCAAGTTTTAGTTTTGGAAGTAGTAAATTAAAAAAATTAGAGGAATTTCCAGATGAAACAAGAGCAGCCTTGCTTTCTAAGTATCCTTGTAATATATTTGAATACAGAATAAATAAGGATATACAAGGAAAAGTAGATGATAGCAAAGGGATCTTTTTCACAATATCAAAGATAGAAATTGTATGCTTTAATACGGGAATATGTTTTTTAGTTATAAAAACAAATGTTGAAGATGATAATAGTTTTTCAAATATCTTAAACTTTAATTATAAATTTAGAGATATAAATGGAAATTCAGGCTTAGATGCTTATGATAATATACGTCTTCAAACAAATAGTTTTGCAAGTAGCGAAACTTTTAGAGATTTTATTAGAAAAGTAACAGGTGCTAATTTAGAGGCCATGAAACTTGATATTGATACAGAAAGATTTTTAACATATTCATATGTTTGTATAGATCAAGAAGCTTGGAGTAGTAACAGTGATTTTGAAAAGATAGTTCATCATTATATAAGATTTGCAAACGTATTACCAGCAGATAATAGTAGAAAACTAGAAGAAGAAAAAATAACAACAATATCAAGTTGGAAATATGCAAAACTAGGATTAAGTAAGCTAGGAGTTATGCTATTTTCATCTAGTGAAGATATGAATAATTATACAATACTTCCAGATGAGTTTGAAAATCAATATTTATATACATATATAATTAATTTATATAAGAAAATATACTTAAAGAGAATAGAATTAGAGCTAAAAGATCCAAAGCAAGTAAAAAAAGCAAGAAAGAAATTTATAGACTTTACTAAAAATCTATGGATAACAGAAATAACAGATGATGAAACTGGAACGATGCTAAACCATAGAATTGCAGAAACATTAGAATTAGAAAGTCTTTATAGTCAGGTAAAAAATAAATATGATATCTTATATAAAGATTTAAACATAGAAAAAGATAGAACTTCAACAATTATCATTGGATTAGTACTTGCAGCATCATTAATATTTAATATATTGAATTTTATAGTTTTAATGAGACAGTAGGGACGGACCTTTTCTGTCTCATTTTGTGAATAATAAAAATTTAAGATAAAAAAGATATGCTCAAAAAGGAGAAAGAAATGAAAGTAACTTGTGGAATTGATATTATTGAAATTAGTAGAATTAAAGAAAGCATAGAAAAATCAGGAGAAGCTTTTTTAGATAGAGTATTTACTAAAAGTGAAATAAAATATTGTGAGAGTAAGAAAAAACAAAAATATCAACACTATGCAGCAAGATTTGCTGCAAAAGAAGCAGCTTTTAAGGCACTTTCTTGGAAGATAGATGATAAATATTCTGTTTGTTGGAAAGACTTCGAAGTAGTAAATGATGAACAAGGAAGGCCAAAATTAAAAATAGTAAGCATAGATTTGGGCGATATAGAAGATATAGATATTAGTATTTCACATTGTAAAGAATATGCAGTAGCAAATGTAACAATTATAACAAAGTAGAAAGGATGAAAATATTAAATTATGGAATTTTTTGATAATCATGCGCATTTAGATGATGAAAAGTTTGATAATGATAGAGAAGAAATAATAGAAAAAATACACGATGAAGATATAGAATTTATTTCAGCAGGATATAGTTTAGAAGGTTCAAAAAAAGCAATTGAATTATCTAAGAAATATGATTTTATTTATGCAACAGTAGGAATTTCTCCTAATGATATTCCACAAACTGAAGAAGAATTGTGGAAAATGTTAGAAGAAATTGAAAAATTAGCTAAAGAAAATTCAAAAGTTTTAGCTGTAGGAGAAATTGGACTAGATTATTATTGGGAAAAAGATGAAAAAATGCGTGAACTTCAAAGAAAGGCTTTTATAGAACAAATAAATATGGCAAATAGACTGGCCTTGCCAATTGTAATACATACAAGAGAAGCGGTGATGGATACTTTAAAGATTTTAAAAGAAAACAATGTAGAAAATAAAGGAGTATTTCATTGTTGCCCATTAAATAGGGAGCTTGTAAAAGAAGGTTTAAAACTTGGATTTTATATATCATTTGCAGG
>CALXCH010000002.1 GCA_944386735.1 uncultured Clostridia bacterium | reverse complement strand
AAATCATTTTATCATATTTTTGGTACTTCCTATTTATTTTTTATATCTTTGTGTGACATATCTATTGTAAACCTATAAAATCTTTTTTTAAATATTTATTGGGAGTAGGATTTAAAAATAAATAAAAAGATACTTATAAATGAAAAGAAAAATCACTTTACTTATTAGGTTATAAATGGTATAATAAATATCGTAAGTAAGTTAAATAGTCGCTGGTAAATTCCGAAAGGAATTACGAGAGGAAAGTCCGGGCTCCATAGAGCAAAGATGCTAGATAACGTCTAGTGAGGGTGACCTTAAGGAAAGTGCAACAGAAAATAACCGCCTATAAATTAGGTAAGGGTGAAAAGGTGAGGTAAGAGCTCACCGCCATTATGGTGACATAATGGGTCAGTGTAAACCCCATCTGGAGCAACACCTAAATGAGAAGATTAAGCCTGCTCGGCGCCTTCTTATCTGCGTGGCTTGAGGTAGATAGTGATATCTATCCTAGATAAATGACTATTTTAAAAGACAGAACCCGGCTTATAGATTTACTTATTTCCTTTTTAATAATTTTTTTTCGAAAGAGTAGCTAATTTTGCTACTCTTTTATACTAAAACTGGAAATTTACATAAAAATGTGATATTATATTAGTAGATACTTTTTTGTAAGTCTCGGATAACAATTGTAAGGAGATAAAATGAAGGTGTTTCACTTTTCTGGTAAACTCACTTATAACTATGGTGTTAAAGTGGATTTCCAAGGATATTTTACTCAAGAAAATGGAGAGGAGATGAAAGGATATCTGGAGGAAAAACAGAAAGACAAGATAACTGTAAGCGCTATAAAAGGCTTGTACGATGAGTCTTCTGCTCAAATGCTTTTCGTAAAGACGAGTGCTCCTGGAGGATATGCCCCAGAGATATATATCTTTAGAAATTTTGTTGAAGATGGATGGGTTAGTTCCTATAGTATGTATTCAAAGGCATTCTTTGTATACGGTGGAGTGCAGAATGCGGCGGCTAAGCTAGAGTCGTTTAGCCGGATTTTTGAGACAGAAAAGGAGATTGAAGAAATATATGCCCAATTTATAGAAAAGATGTATTGGCAGTGCTATTGTGATTCGACCTCACTTAGCAAGAATCTTGTTGAAGATGTTACAAAATACAGATGGCTTTTCAGTTTCATTAAGCACCTTAAGGGGAGTGCCTTGTAGGCATTCCCTTTTTCTTGTTATTTTCCTTGATAAAATGAAATACTTAGTATATAATCAAGGCAAGTAAGGAGCGTGATTTTAATGGAGAAAATAGATTTTCTAGCAACAGATGGTATAGAATTAAATGGTATTTTATATAAAGGAGAAGAAAAAACAAATAAAATAATATTATCAATACATGGAATGACAAGTAATTGTTTTAAGAAAAGAGACGATATAATTGCAAAATCAGCAAATGAAAATGGAATTGATTATTTTTGTTTTAATAATAGAGGAAGTGAAATTGTAAAATATATAAGAAAAAATATTAATGGAAATGCGGAAAAGCAACTTGGTGGAACTGCTTATGAAGATGTACTAGAAGCTTATGAAGATATAGTAGGAGCGATATTAAAATTAAAAGAATTAGGATATACAGATATATACTTACAAGGTCATAGCCTAGGTTGTACAAAAATTGTATATACTTATAATGAATTGTTAGAAGAAGAGGAAAAAGATATATTAGAGTCTATAAAAGGAGTAATATTATTATCATTAATAGATATCCCAATGGCATTAAAAATTTATTTAGGGGAAAACTATGAAGAATATTTAAAATTAGCAGAAGAAAAAGAAGAAAGTAATCCTAAAGACCTTATGCCAAGAGGAGCATTTATTCATCCAATTAGTGTAAAGACATTTTTACGCTATGCAAGGGATAATCAAGACATAGATTTTGCAAAATATGGACGAGATAACGACTTAGAAAAATTAAATAATATAAAAGTTCCTCTATTTATGAGATGGGGAAATGATAATGAAATGATATTACAAAAAGCAGAGGAATTAGTAACAATAGTAAGTAATGTAATTACAAATCCTAAAAAAGATATTGATTATGTAGATGGTGCAAATCATGGATATCATGAAAAAGAAGAAATTGTAGCAAAAGATATAGTTAATTTTATAAAAAAAATATAAAAAGTTGTTTTTTGGGACGGGGTCAAAAAACAACTTAAAGGAAGAAAGAAAAATAAAGAATAAAAAGTATAAAAACAATAATAATTATTATATTAGAAAGTAGGAATATAATGGCAAATATATTTGATTATATGAATTGGAGAGATATAAGTTTAAAAAAGGTAGATTTTAATGAAATAGATAATCTAATTTTATCTAGACTTTCATATTTCCCATTTGATGGTATTATGAATGAAAATGAAGAAATAACAATAAAAGAAGCATATACAAGAACAAAGGAGCTTGGTACAACAGGAAGAACTCTTCAAGCAGAAGATATAGACTTATACCCTGTACTTGCAAAAAGTATTAGGTTCGGAAATTGCAAACTAACTAAATTTGTAAATAAAATAGAGCCAGAAGCAGAAAAACAATTTGCAGCAATAACAATAATTTTGCCAGATGATACAATTTATGTATCATATAGAGGAACAGATAATACAATAATAGGATGGAAAGAAGATTTTAATATGAGCTTTAGTGAGCTTGTTCCATCTCAGATAGATAGTGTAAAATACCTAAATGATGTGGCTAAAAAATATAAAAATAAGTTGCGTGTAGGAGGGCATTCAAAAGGAGGAAATTTAGCAGTATATGCATCAGCTTTTTCAAACGAAGAAACAAAAAAACAGATTATAGAAGTATATAATAATGATGGACCTGGTTTTTCAGATAAAGTAATAGAAAGTAAAGAATATAATGAAATATTAGATAAAGTACATACTTATATTCCACAAACTTCAATTATAGGAAGGTTATTAAGACATAAGGAAAAAACAACTATTGTAAAAAGTACTGAAACAGGAATAATGCAACATGACTTATATTCATGGCAAGTTTTGGGAGATAAATTTGTAAGAGCTAAACAAACAAATTCAAGTGATTTTATAGATAATACAATTACTAATTGGCTAAAAGAAGTATCACCAGAACAAAGGGAAGAATTTATTAATGCTTTTTTTGACATTTTAAATGCTACAGAAGCAAAGACGGTAAATGAACTAAGTAGCAAATGGTTTAAAAATGCAGCAACAATGATTAAAACTTACAATAATTTAAGTCAAGAAACTAAAAGCATGATGACAAAAACACTTAAGACATTACTTAAGGTTGGAAGAGATAATATAACTAGAAAGTAAAATGTCGCAATGGGGACGTTTCCTTTTGCGACATTTTGTGTTCAAAGGAAACGTCCCCATGAACACATTTTGTCGCATTTGGGACATACCTTTTAAGGAAAATACAAGGGGAGAAAAGTGGAACATAAGAAGTTTGTTATGTTAAAAGTTTTTGTTTTGTGTTGAAAATTATTTAAATGAGTGATAAACTATAAGAGTACTAATTGTACATAATTCCTTTTTTCTACTAAATAGTAGAGGGAAAAGCCTCTTACAACTTAGTTTTATATAATAAATGTTAAAAAGAGAGAAAGGTTAACATTATGATTTGGCTAGTGGTTATTCTTATTATTTGTTGGATTATCTTTATTTTTGCAATAATTTATGATGCAATTGCAATGCGCAAGATGAATATCAATAATACTAAAAAGAAAACTTTTAGTAAGGAAAAAGAATAACAAAAACCATCTATGAGTAAGGAGTAAGAGAAAATTGATAAGAAAAATTCTTATCAGGCCTGGAAGATGTAAAAGTCTTCCAGGTTTTTTATATTTTACTTGACAAATATGGTTTACAGATGTAAACTATATGCAAAGTTTACACTTGTAACTTCTAAGGAGGTAAAAAATGATAACTAAAAAATATGAAATAACAGATGCAGAATTAGAAATAATGAAAGTACTTTGGGAAAATAGAGAACTTACATTAAATGAAATAGTAGAGATTTTAAGTAAGAATGGAAAGAAAAATAAAAGCACAATAAAAACATTATTATACAGATTAATAGAAAAAGAAAGTGTTAAATCAATTACAAATAAGAAAAAAGAACATACATATAGAGCAATTGTAAGTGAGGATGAATATTTAAAAAAAGCGAATGAATCTTTTTTAAAGAAACTATACAATGGAAGTACTAATAAATTATTATTAAATTTTGTAGAAGAAAAGAAAATATCTAAAAAAAACTTGCAGGACTTACTTGATTTAATAGAAAGTGAGGACTAGCCTATGTATCAAGTATTTTATAATATTTTATATTTATCAATAATAGGAAGTATATTAGGAATAATTGTATTAATATTAAGAAAAACATTTGATAAGAAAATATCACCAACATGGAAATTTGCTATGTGGTTACTTGTTTTAGTAAGCTTACTTGTGCCATTTAGATTTACAATTGAGTCTAGAAATTCACATGAGTTTTTTGTAAGTTCTGGAATAGATAAATTAGAACTTGAAAAAAACAACTTGATTGCAAATGAAAGTGGTAAGATTTTTATCTATATTTGGCTTGCTGTAATGTGCATTATTTTTCTTTATTATATTATTACAAGCATTGTAATGAAAAAGAAAATAGGAAAAGAAGAAGTAAAAGATAAAAAGATATTAGATATATTAGAAAATTGTAAGAAACAAATGGGTGTAGAAAAGAAAATAAAACTAATAAAACAATATTATAAAAAAGTTCCTTGTATATATGGTCTATTTTCCACAAAGATATTAGTAACAGACGAAGTGCTAGAAAAAGATGAAGAAAGTTTAAGATATATATTTTTACATGAACTAGCACATTACAAAAGACATGATTTGGTATTAAATAAATTGTTAATAGTCATTACAGCTGTTCATTGGTTTAATCCTATTTTATGGTATTGCTTTAAGCAAGTAAGACAAGATATGGAATTAAAAGCAGATGAAATGGTTTTAAATAAAATACAAAAAAATGAAGAAAAAAATTATGCAAAAACTTTAGTAAGATTACTTCCAATTTCACAAGAAGAAAAAGAGCCTGTTAAGTTACTTTGTGTAACAGATGGAAAAAAGAATATGGAGAGAAGAATAAAAATGATTAAATTATCTGATAAATTTAAAGAATATAAAGCATTAATTGGGATAACAACACTTTTAATTGTATTATGTGTTGGAACATTTATATTTACGAGAATAAAACCACAAGAAGAAGTGCCTACAAATTCAGTAAGATATTTTGAAATACCAGATAGAATTGTATATAAGGAAAAAGGACAAGACAATTATTATGTGTTTACTAAAGAAAGTAAAGATTATACAGATATTTTAAATGAATTAATAAAAGGTTTTGATAGCAAAGGAGAAGGTCCTTTTGTTTCAGTAGAAGAAATCAGTAATATTGAACAAAATGAAAATTATATAGAGCTTGATTATGATACTATAAGTAAAAACTATGTTATTGCATATGAAGAAAAAGCTAATAATGTTATTTTTAGAAATGATAACGGTGGTCAAGTTGTAAAACAAAATTTAAGTGATAAAGAGACTTTAAGTAAAATGATGCAAGAAAAGAAAAACAATGATGGTGTTAATTGCTATCATATGGGAGATAGTAAAGAATATAAGGTAACAAATGAAATACCAAGAGAAGTATTTGAAAATAATAACTCAGATTTTAGACAATATGAAGATGGAGTGTATGGAATTAAAATACAAAATGAAGAAAAATTAAATGAAATGTTAAAAAGATATAATATAGAGCTAGAAGAAGAAATTCCAAGTGATATTTTTGAGAAAGCAGATATTATATTAATGATTTCTAAATATAATGTTGAAAATATAGAAACAAGAATAGGCGGACTTACATATTATTTTACAGGAGATAAAAGACAAGATAGTTATTTAGCAAATGTATTTGCAGCAAGTAAAGCAATTAATACAAATTGTATTTATAGAAATATGGATAATATAACAGGAAATGTTTCTTATGGTAGTGTAAATAACAATGTTACTGGTAATGTTGTAAACACAAGTAATTTAAATAATAGTGCTATTAGTAATTCTAGTTCAGCGAGTAATTCCAATGTAGATAAGACAGCTAGAATTACAAAAGAACAAGCAGCAGCCATTGCAGATGAAGAAGCTAAAAAAGAAAAATACCAGTATCAACCTTGGACATCTGATTTTTCAGCAAAGGAAATTTTTAGTGATGAAAATGGTAATTATGAAATAGCAGCAGAACTACTTTATTCTTTAGATGATATACATAGAATTTATTATTGGGAAGATGAATGGGCAAAAGATTCAAATATAAATAATTTATTTAAAGGACAACCAGTATGGTGTGTAAGATTAGGAGATAAAAATGATGCATTAACATCATTATATATCTATGTAGATGCAACAAATGGAAATGTGATAGGTGCAGGAAAATCAAGCGACTAAGAATAGTTTATAAAAATAGTTAGGTGAAGTAGATGATAGGTATAATATTCTTTTTAATTATATTAGTACTAGTAATATATGTAGCATATGGAAATTTAAGTTCATTTAAAAGGAAAACAACTAGAATATTAATAACAATAACATTGTTTGTACTAATATTTGCTATGCAAATAGGTTTGGTTTATTGGGGATTTTCTAATAATAGAAGTTTAGAACAAGGACAAGGAGAACTTGTTTTAATAATACTTGTACCTATAATAATTGTGTTTATGGAAGCAATACTTATGTTAGTATATACAGAATTAATAGACAAATATAATAAGAAAGAGATTAGTAGAAAAAGATTTATAGTGTATGTTTTATTAATATTATTTTTAAATAGTGCAGGAATTTTATTAATTTATTAGTTTATAAAGGGAGAATATCATGTTTGGAATTTTATATGTAATAATATTTGCATTCACAATAGTAATAGAAGTACAAGTTGTAGAAAAATCAAAAGCAGGTGGAAATAAAGCTTTTTGGATAATAGCTTATTTTGTGCTTATGATTATTGGAATATTTGTAGGGGGATTTTTAGGAAATTTAGCTGGAGAAATTTATGCAAGAAAGCATGCAATATTTGATGTAGGTTTTGGACATCTTACAGGCGGAGCAATGCATGGTTTTGTGTTTATACCATTTTTTGTATTATTATTTGTGAATTTATATAAAAGTAAAAAATTAAATTTATGTTTTACTATTATATTTATTTTAGAAACATTGGGAATTTCTTTAGGTGCATTTTTCTTGTTATTGATAAGTTAGGTGAAGTTTATGGAGTTAAGTAAGAAAAGTAAAAATATTATACTAACAGTATTAATAATTGTTCTAATATTAGTACTAATTACTCTTTTGTTATTAAATGGATACATTATTCCAACAAAGTTAGAAGCGGAAAAATATGAAGTAAGAGGAGTAGATGTATCAGAATATCAAGGAGAAGTAGATTGGGATAAAATAAAAGAACAAGGAATTAGTTTTGCGTTTATAAAAGCTACAGAAGGTAGTAACAGTAAAGATAGCTACTTTGATAAAAATTATGAAAAACTAAAGACTATGGATATGTTACTTGGATGTTATCATTTCTTTAGTTTTGAAAGTACAGGAGAGGAACAAGCTAAAAATTATATAGAAGCTGTTGGAAATATAGAAAATGATGATAGCATAATGCTTCCAATAATAGATGTGGAATTTTATAGTTTTTATAAAAAAGCAAAGCCAAGTAAGACCTGGGTAACAGAACAGTTACAAGTAATGCTAGAAGAATTAGAAGATACATATAGAGTAAAGCCAATAATATATACTACTATGGAATTTTATGATTATTATATAGATGGTGAATTCCAAGATTATGATATATGGATTAGAGATATAATAACAAAACCTAATATAGAAAATAGAGATTGGAAATTTTGGCAATATACGGGACGAGGCAGGTTAGATGGCTATAATGGAGAAGAAAAGTTTATAGATTTAAATGTGTTTAATGGAAGTAAAGAAGATTTTGAAAATTATATAGAAAGTAAAAAACAAGAAAAGAAAGATAATTTTAATAAAGAAGAACAAGAAAGAATAGAAAGAGAAGAAAACACAGTAAAATCAGTATGGGGAACACTTGTAACAAATATAGATGGAAATATTTATACATTAAAAGCAGATAAAGGAGAAACATTAAAAGTTATTCTAACGGATAATTTACAAGTAATTAATAAAAGAACAGAAGAAAGTTTTGATATAAGCAATATTAAAGTAAATGATAAGTTAGATTTTGATAATGTATATAAAAGACAAGGAGAAATTGCATTTACAGAAAATTCAAAAGTCTATGTTATAAGAAATATACATGGAGATGAATTAAAAAAAGAATTATTAAGTAGTGAAGATATAAATTTTGACTTAGAAGACATAGTAAAAAACGGAAATAATTATATATTAAAAGGTAAGACAACAGACTGGTATTATACTAATGATTATAATGAAGCAGAAAGTTTGGATTTAGAAGTTACGGTAAATAACAATACACAAATATTAGGAGTAACAGGAAATACAGAGGAACAACTAAAGCAATTAGAAAAATTTACAATTTATATAACTCTTGATAAAAATGAATTAGAAAAGGGAGAGTTAGTTGCAACAAATATAGAAGGTATGGGTTGCTAAAGTAAATTAATTAAATTTTTAGGTGAGAAAATGGATAAATGGGAAGAAGAATTAGAAAAAGATATTGAGGAAAGTAAAAAAAGTAGAAAAATTTTGATAATTATTTTTATAGTAGTTGCAGTAGTTGCTTTTTTAACGTGTGTTATGGCATTTTTCTTTTTCTTTATTTGGCCAGTATTAATGATGAAAATACTTGCAAGTGGTGGATAAAATATATTTTTGATTGTAAAAAATAATAAAAAAGTAGAAAAAAGATGTAAATAGTTCTTAAATATGATATTATAGTTATATATTTTAATAAAAAGGGGGAAACCTTAAATGAAAAATAAAAAAGTATTAATCGGAGTAATTGTAGCAGTAATAGTCATAGTAATTGCTGTGGTAGCAGCTGTTATAATTATGGGAAACAAAGAACAAGAAGAAGCAAAAGGTTTACTTAATGATTATTTTACTTTAATTAATAACAAAAGTTATGAAGAAATGTATTCTAAAGTCGCAAGTATGAATACAAGTAAAGAAGATTTTGTAACAAGAAATCAAAACATTTATGAAGGAATAGACGCAAGTGATATTCAAATAGAAATAAAAGATATTGTAAAAGCTGATAATGGCTATAATGTAAGTTACCATGAAAAAATGTATACATCAGCAGGGGATGTTGAATTTGATAATACAGCAAATGTTGTAAAAGAAGAGGGAGAATTAAAATTAAAATGGTCATCAAGTATGATATTTCCACAATTAGGTGATAACGATAAAGTAAGAGTATCAACATTAAAAGCAAAAAGAGGAAGTATATTAGATAGAAATGGTATAGTGTTAGCAGAAGATGGAAATACTGCATCAGTTGGAATAGTACCAGGAAAACTAGGCGAAAATAAAGATGAAAATATACAAAAAATATCAGAATTAACAGGAGTATCTGTAGATTATATTAATAAAGCTTTAAGTGCATCATATGTTAAAGATGATACATTTGTGCCTGTTAAAAAAATAGTAGATAGTAATACAGAATTAAAAAATCAGTTACTTGCAATTCCAGGTGTTATGATAAATAAAGAAGATGGAAGGGTATATTCTTTAGGACAAGAAGCTGCGCATTTAATAGGCTATGTACAGCCAATTAGTAGTGAAGAATTAGAAGCAAATGAAGGAAAAGGATATACAACAAACAGTTTAATTGGAAAATCTGGATTAGAGCTTGCATATGAAGATACTTTAAGAGGAATAGATGGAACAGATATTTACATAGTAGATGGAAACGAAAATAGAGTTGCAACTATTGCAACACAAGATAAAAAAGATGGAACTGATGTAAAATTAACAATAGATAGTACTTTACAAAAACAAGTATATGACCAAATGAAGGATGATAAAGGATTTTTTGTTATAATGGAACCTCAAACAGGAGAATTATTAGCATTAGTAAGTACACCATCATATGATTCAAATGACTTTGTTGTAGGGTTAACTACTGATAAATGGAATGAATTAAATAATGATGAAGCAAGACCACTATATAATAGATTTACACAAAAATATTGTCCGGGTTCTACGTTTAAACCAGTAACAGGAGCAATAGGATTAACAACAGGAAAAATTGATCCAAACGAAGATTATGGATACACAGGAACAAGCTGGCAAAAAGATAGTTCTTGGGGAAATTATAAAGTAACAACTTTAACAGGCTATTCAGGAGCAAA
Organism: uncultured Clostridia bacterium; assembly: GCA_944386735.1. Lineage (GTDB taxonomy): Bacteria > Bacillota > Clostridia > TANB77 > CAG-508 > CAG-269. The sequence continues at coordinate 53,808 of CALXCH010000002.1, read as the reverse complement.
GAATTTATTAAATGGAATTATACATTCAGATAATATTTATTTTGCACAATCTGCTTTAAAAATAGGTGCAGATACTTTTACAAATAGTTTAGATAAAATAGGATTTAACCAAAGCTTAGACTTTCCACTTACGCTTTCAAAATCTCAATATGCAAGTAATAATGGAACGGAAATTTCAGGAGAAACAAAACTTGCAGATAGTGGATATGGCCAAGGTGATATTTTGGTAAATCCAATACATATGGCAGCAATATATTCAGCATTTGCAAATGATGGTAATATGATTAAACCAAGAATTGAATATGATGAGAGTAAAAATGGAGAAATCTTAATAGAAAATGCTTTTACAAAAGAAGCGGCAGATACTATTGAAAATGATTTAATACAAGTTGTTGAAAATCCAGAAGGTACTGCAAATGATATGAAGATTGCAGGTACAACAATTGCTGGAAAAACAGGAACAGCAGAACTTAAGACATCTAGTGAAGATACAGAAAGTGGAACACTAGGATGGTTTGATTGTTATACAATAGATAGACAAAACGGTACAGACATGCTAATTATTAGTATGGTAGAAAATGTACAAGATAATAGTAGTGGAGGAAGTCATTACTTGATTAAAAAGATAAGAACATTATTAGAATAACAGTTAGGGATGTTTCTTTATTACAGCAAAAATGTTGTAAATAGAAACGTCCCTTTTCGAAAGGAATATAAAAAATAATAAATTAATGATATACTTAATTAAAATGCTTATATAAATAAGGGATAAGGGAGAAAATAAAATAATTTGCCAGTATGATAATGAAATAGCGAGATTAAATGGTCAAGAAGCATAAGTATAAATAAAATAAAAAAAGGCTTCGGCCTTTTTTTTATTTTTTGGTATCAAAAATAAAAATTAATGGTATAATAAGGAAAAGATTGTAAGGAGGTTTTAATATGGATAGAAAAGTTCGTGTAGTTCAATATGGAACTGGAAAAATGAGTGTGTATACAATGAGATATGTATATGAAAAAGGAGGAGAAATAGTAGGAGCAATTGATGTAAATCCTGATGTTATAGGAAAAGATATAGGTGAAGTAATGGGTTGTGAAGAAAAAGGTGTTAAAATTGTTGGGTTAGAAGAAGCAGAAAAAATGCTTGATGAAACAAGACCAGATGTTGTAATAGTAACAACAATGAGTTTAATAGAAGATGTTAAAGATGCTTTAATGTTATGCGCAAAATTAGGATTAAATGCAATAACAACATGTGAAGAAGCATTTTATCCAGCAAATTCAAATCCTGGGGTTACTGCTGCAATAGATAAATTAGCAAAAGAGAATAATTGTACAATTACAGGAACAGGATATCAAGATATATATTGGGGAGAATTAATATCTGCGATTGGAGGTTCAACTCATAAAATAACGAAAATAAAAGGAAGTTCAAGCTATAATGTAGAAGATTATGGAATAGCATTAGCAAAAGCACACGGAGCAGGTTTAACATTAGAAGAATTTGATAAGGAAGTTGCAAGTTTAGATAGAATAAGTGATGAAGAAAGACAAAAAGTAATAGAAAGCGGTAAGTATCAACCATCATATATGTGGAATGTAAATGGTTGGCTTTGTGAAAAATTAGGATTAACGGTAGAATCACAAACTCAAGAATGTGTGCCACAAGTAGCTAAAAGAGATATTTTCTCAAGTACATTAAATATGACAATAAAAAAAGGTGATGCTACAGGAATGAGTGCAGTTGTTACAACGAAGACTAAAGAAGGAATAATATTAGAAACAGAGTGTATAGGAAAAGTATATGATGAAGATGAATTTGATAGAAATAAGTGGACAATAGAAGGAGAACCAGAAACAACAATAGTAGTAGATAAACCAGCAACAGTAGAATTAACATGCGCAACAGTAGTAAATAGAATACCAGATGTTATAAACGCTAAGTCAGGATATGTTCCAACAAATGAAATGGATGAATTAAAATATAGAGTAAAGTCATTAAATGAATATGTAAAATAGTAAATTAGTGTTAATATCATTGAATAAATTATTTAAAAATATAAAAAGTTGTTGTAAAAAAATAAATTATTGATATAATAATATTGAAAGAAAAATATGGAAAAAACAAAATGAGATTTTGATAGGAGGAATTCGTATGTTAAAAAAAGTTGGAATACTTGCAAATGGAGGAGATGTATCAGGATTTAATGCAGTAATAAGAGCAATTGTAAAAACAGCAGAAAACCATGGAGTAGAATGTTATGGAATTATAGATGGATATAATGGATTAATAAAAAAAGATTTTGAGCTATTAAGTACAGCAAAAGGAGGAGAAGCATTAGGAATTTTACCTAAAGGTGGTTCTATTATCGGTTCATCTACAAATGCTAACCTTTTTAATTATAAAGTAGTAAATGAAGATGGAAGCGTAGAATATAAAGATTTATCAGATGAAGCAATTCAAAATATGAAAGACTTTGGATTTGATTGTATATTTACTTTAGGTGGAGATGGAACACAAAAGTCAGCAAGAGACTTTTCAACAAAAGGAGTAAATGTAATAGGAGTTCCAAAAACAATAGATAATGACGTTGCTTGTACTGAAATAACATTTGGATATAATACAGCAGTATCAGTTGCAATGGAAGCTTTAGATAGATTGCACACAACAGGAGCGACACATCATAGAATAATGGTATTAGAAGTAATGGGAAGATATGCTGGTTGGATAGCATTAGAATCAGCAATAGCAGGAGGAGCAGATGTTGCTTTAATTCCAGAAATACCATATGATATAAACAAAGTTGCTAGTAAAATCGAAAACAGAAAGAAAAGAGGAAAGAACTTTAGTGTAGTAGTAGTAGCAGAAGGAGCAAAACCAATAGGCGGAGAACTTACAATAATGGGAACAAGAGATAATGGTGAAGGCGTAGATAATACAAAACTTGGAGGAATTGGACAAATAGTTGCAAAACAATTACAAGAAATGACAGGGTTAGAAGCAAGGAATACAACTTTAGGTTATATGCAAAGAGGAGGAACACCAACAGCATTTGATAGAGTATTATCAACAAAGTATGGAACAAAAGCAATGGAATTAGCACTAGAAGGAAAATTTGGAACACTTGCAGTAATTAAAAATGGAAAACTTGATTCAGTATCATTAGAAGAAGTTGTAGGAAAAAATACAAGAATAGGAGCTGTATCAGGAAATACTGCAGAAAGTAATCTAAGAAAAGTAACAATGGATGATGATTTAGTAAAAACAGCAAGAGATATAGGAATAAATTTAGGAGATTAATGTCGCGTTGGGGACGTTTCCTTTGAACACAAAATGTTGCAATAGGAAACGTCCCAGATGCGACATTTTGTCGCACCTGGGACACATCTATCAAATAAGAAAAAATAATACATTTTTATTACATTTATATTACGTTTTTGTGTCATTAATTGTAAAAAAAGGTTGATATGTTATAATTTGGATGGAGTAAAAAATTACAAAGGAGGAGTAGATATGTTAAAGTCAAACGTAGCGTGGAGTACAAATGAAAACAGTTATGAACAAGGAAAGGAAACAGCAGCAAAAGCAGTTGTAGATTTGGTAGAAACTAAGGTTGCATTTTTATATACATCAGTTGACAGTGATGTAAAACAAGTTTTAGAAGGAGCTAAATCAGAATTAGGAACTGCACCAATAATCGGATGTACATCTAGTGCTGGACTTATTACACCAGATGGATTTATTACAGGAGAAAAGGGATTTACAGGAATATTGGCTTTAGGAGATCCAGACTTAAAAGTAGGAGTTGCAGGTGCTGAAAGGGGAAATGACCCAAGAGAAACAGGAAGAAAATTGGCAAAAGAAGCAATGAAAAATGCAGGGAAAGATTGTGTTCCAGCTTACTTTTACATGGTTGCGTCACCAGCAGAGGAAGAAGAATACATAAAAGGTATTGAAGATATAGTCGGAAGAGTTCCAATATTTGGTGGAAGTGCAGCAGATAACACAGTAGAAGGAAAATGGAGTATTTATACAAATGATAAAATATTTAGTGATGGAGCAGCTGTAGCATTTTTCTATACAGATAAACAAATGGGAAATGTATTTACAGGAGAGTATAATGAAACAACAAATTCAGGTGTAATAACAAAAATAAAAGGAAAAAGAACTTTAGTAGAAATTGATGGAGTGCCAGCTCAAAAGAAATATGCAGAATGGACAGGAGTAAAAGCAAAAGACTTAAAAGAAAGCAATTTGTTGACAACAACAGTTACAAAACCTTTGGGAGTAAAAGATAGATTAGGAGATTTAATAGCAATACGTCATCCAATGTACGGAAACAAAGATGGTTCAATGAATATTGGAGCAAACCTAGCAGTAAATACAGCTGTAATACAAATGGAAGCATCTGTTGATGAATTAATAAATGCAACAGGAAATACAATGAAAGAATTAAATAAAGAAATGGAAGGAGATATAGGAGCATACTTGCTTATCCATTGTGGCGGAAGAAGATTAGCAATAGGAGATAGAGTAGGAGAAGTTGTAAAACAAATAAAGAAAGAAGCAAAAGGAGTACCATTTATAGGAGTATTTACATTTGGTGAATATGGAGTAAAAGACCACGGAGCAAATACAACAGGAGGTTTAATGCTATCATTTACAGCATTTAGTAAATGAAGAGAAGGGAAAAAACCACAAAATAAAAAAGCCTATGTATGTACATTAGAAAATTTTAAAGATGGAGTACAAAAAGTTTGCAGACCAGTAAATAATAAGGAGGGAGCAAGTGTGAAAAATTTAATAGGTTATGAATGGAAAGATGCTTCTAATGGAGCAACAATTGAAGTTGTTAATCCAGCAACTCAAGAATTGATAGATACAGTACCAAATGTAACAGATGAAGATGTAGATGAAGCTGTAAAAGTAGCAATGGTGGAACAAAAGAAATGGGAAAAAGTATCTATATATGATAGAGCAGATATTTTATATAAATTTGTAGATTTAATAGAAGAAAATAAAGAAAGATTAGCCACTCTTTTATCTAATGAAACAGGAAAACCAATAAAAGAAGCAAGAGGAGAACTTGCAAATGTAAGAATTGGTGTAAGAGGATTTGTAGAAAAAGCAAAACATTTATATGGAAAAAGTATTCCAGAAGGATCAGAGGCAGGACAAGAAAAAACAATACAATTTACAAAAAGATATCCAATTGGAGTTATAGCAGCAATTATACCATTTAACTTTCCAAGTGATTTATTCTGTCAAAAAGTACCACCAGCATTAATGATGGGGAATAGTATAATTGTAAAACCATCAAATTATAATCCATTAACATTAATTGAATATGTAAAATTAATGATTGAAGCAGGAGTACCAGCGGGATGCATTCAAATATTAACAGGTGATGGACCAACAGCAGGACAGGCCTTAGCTAGACATCCAGGAGTACATTTAGTGTCATTAACAGGTGGAACAGCAGCTGGAATTCAAACAATGGGAACAGCATCTAAGAATCTAACACATGTTATGTTAGAGCTTGGAGGAAATGATGCATTCATTTTCTTAGAAGATGGAGATATGGATTTAGCTGTAAAAGAAACAATCTGGGGAAGATTATATAATGGTGGACAAGTATGTTGTGCAAGTAAGAGATTTTTAATACATAATTCAAGAAAACAAGAATTTATTGATAGAATGAAAGAAGTAATAGATGGATTAAAAGTTGGAGACCCAATGAAAGAAGACACAGACATGGGACCTATGATTAATATAAATGCAGCAAAAAGAATAGAAGACCAAGTAAATAAAACAGTATCTGAAGGTGCAACTGTAGTTTGTGGAGGAAAAAGAGAGGATGCTTACTACTATCCAACAATACTAGATAATGTAACAAAAGATATGGAAATATCAAAAGATATGGAAGTATTTGGACCAGTAATTCCGGTAATAGGATTTGATGATGTAGAAGAAGCAATAGAAATTGCCAATGGGTCATCTTATGGATTATGTGGATGTGTAATTTCAAAAGACGTATCAAGAGCAATGAAAATAGCAGATAGGTTAGAATGTGGTGGAGCAGTAGTTAATGGTTCAAGTTTCTACCGTTCATTTGAAATGCCATTTGGAGGATGGAAACATTCTGGAATTGGTAATGAAGGAGTTATGACAACATTAGAAGAAATGTCAAGATTAAAAACAATAGTATTAAAGAACATTTTATAATGTCTAAAGGGGACGTTTAATAACCGTCTCCTTAAAGGCGGGTTTCTTACGAAAGCTTAAAATAAAAGGGAAATATATAAAATTATAAAGGAGGAAAATTAAAATGTCTGAAAAATTTGTATTAAATGAAACATCTTATTTTGGAAAGGGAGCAAGAGAAGAACTTGTTGGAGAAATTCAAAAAAGAGGATTTAAAAAAGTATTTTTAGTAAGTGATAAATCACTAGTAGAGGCTAACGTTACAGCGAAAGTAGAAGAAGTATTAAATAAAGCTGGTGTACCTTATGATTTATATGATGAAATAAAACCAAATCCTACAATTAAAAATGTGTTAGATGGAGTACAAGCTTGTAAAGACTCAAAAGCAGATTTAATAGTAGCAGTAGGAGGAGGTTCAAGTATAGATACAGCAAAAGGAATATCAATAGTTATGACAAATCCAGATAGAGCAGATATCAAATCGTTAAACGGAGCATCTGATACAGTAAATAGAGGGATGCCTTTAATTGCAATGCCAACAACAGCTGGAACAGCAGCAGAAGTAACAATAAACTATGTTATAACAGATGAAGATGCTAAAATAAAAATGGTATGTGTAGATCCAAATGATATACCAATATTAGCAATTGTAGATTCTGATTTAATGGCTTCAATGCCAAAATCTTTAGCTGCAGCAACAGGAATGGATGCTTTAACACATGGAATAGAGGGATATATAACAAAAGCACATAATGATATGTCAGATATGTTCCATATGCAGGCAATAAAGATGATATTTAAATATTTACCAGCAGCTGTAAATGATAAAGACCCAGTTGCAATTGAAAAAATGGGAATGGCTCAATATATAGCAGGAATGGGATTTAGTAATGTTGGACTTGGAATAGTACATTCAATGGCTCACCAATTAGGAGCAGTTTATGATACACCACATGGAATAGCAAATGCAATGCTACTTCCTACAGTTATGAGATTTAATGGAGAAGATCCAGCAACAGCACAAAGATTTAGAGAAATATTAATGAATATTGGAAGACCAGATGCAGAGCATTTAAATGACCAAGATGTAATAAACACATTTGTATGGATGATATCAGAATTAAGTAAAACAGTTGGAATAACAACAACAATAAAAGACTATGGAGCAAAGGAAGAAGATTTTGAAATGCTTGCAGAAAAAGCAATGAATGATCCATGTAAACCAGGAAATCCAAGAGAAGTAACAAAAGAAGACTTCATAGAATTATATAGAAGAGCAATGTAATAGAGAAATGAGACAAGAAGGATGGACCTTTTTGTCTCATTTTTGTAAAATGTTAGAAAAGTGAAACAAATGAGTATCCTTGATTGTTTCACTTTTTTTATAAAAATACTTGTAAAATCTGTAAAAATGTGTAATAATATTAATGTATAAGAAAAAACAATAAAAAAGAGGAGTAGATTTATACTAGTTTTTAGAGAATAGAAGTTGTAAGCTGGAAGCTTCTTAAATATAGTTAAATTGAAGGTAGCTTTTTTGTTAATATTCTGAGAAACTTTGATTTAAGAATATTCGGGTAAACTCCGTTAAAAGTTAATTGAGATATTATTTATAAATTATAATATTTTTTAATAAGTTTTATTTACGTTTATAAGATAATAATTAAGGTGGTACCGTGAGAAATATGCTCGCCCTTATTTTAGGGGCGAGCTTTTTGAATACAAGGTACAAAAAATAAATAGAAATAATAAAGGTTAAAGGAGAAATGTATGTTAGAAATCAAAAGTAAAAAAGAAGGAGCAGAACTAACAAGCATAAAACTTGATGGAAAAGAAAGATTGCATCAAGGAGAGTATTGGAATAGACATGCACCAATATTGTTTCCCATAGTAGGAAGACTGAAAAATGATGAAACAATAATAGATGGAAAAGCTTATCATATGAGGCAACATGGATTTGCAAGAGATATGGAATTTAAGGAATTAGAAAAAAGTGAAAATAAACATGAATATGTTTTAGAAAGTAATAGTGAAACATTAGAAAAGTTTCCATATGAATTTAGTTTATATGTAACTCATTTAGTAGAAAGAAACACAGTGACTACTAAATATAAAGTTGTAAATAAAGATAAAAAAGAAATGATATTTGGTTTAGGTGGTCATCCAGCATTTATATGTGATTATTCAAGCGGAAAATATAAAATAGAATTTGAAAAGCAAGAAGATAATATAAAATTCATGAGTTTAAAAGATGGTTTAGTTTTAGAAGAAGAAGCTCCAAATATTTTATCTAATAATTGTATCAATTTAAATAAAGATAGTTTTGTAAATGATGCTATTATTATGAAAAATATAAAATCTAATAAAGTTTATTTAAAAGAAAATGAAAAAACTATTTTAGAGTTTGATTTTACAGGATTTCCATATTTAGGACTGTGGGCAAAAATAGGAGCACCATTCGTCTGCATTGAACCGTGGATGAATACAGCAGATAAAGTAAATACAGATAGAAAGTTAGAATCAAAAGAAAATATTTTAAAATTAGAGCCAAATGAAGAATTTGAATGTAGTTATAAAATGCTGTTTTTGGGGACGGGGTCAAAAAACAGTAAGAATAATAAGTGAATAAAATAATAAAAATAAAGAAGGAGAGGATATTATGTTAGAAAATAAGTATAATCCAAAAGATTTTGAAGATAAATTATATGAGGAATGGGAGAAAAAAGGTTACTTTAAACCAAGTATGGATAAAACAAAGGAAAGTTTTTGTATTATGATGCCACCACCAAATGTAACTGGAAAATTACATATGGGACATGCCCTAGATGGTACAATCCAAGATATATTAATTAGATTTAAAAGAATGCAAGGATATAATACGCTATGGCTTCCAGGTTCTGATCATGCAGCAATTTCAACAGAAATGAAGGTTGTTCAAAAACTAAGAAATGAAGGAAAAACAAAACAAGATTTAGGAAGAGAAAAATTCTTAGAAGAATGTTGGGATTGGACTCATCTTTATGGTGGAGAAATCCAAAAACAACAAAGAAAATTAGGATGTTCTTGTGATTGGGATAGACGTAGATTTACATTAGATAAAGGTTTATCAGATGCTGTTTTAGAGGAATTTGTTAATTTATATAATCAAGGATATATCTATAAAGGAACAAGAATGGTAAATTGGTGCCCTAGTTGTAATACAGCAATTTCAGATGCAGAAGTCGAATATAAAGAAGAAGCATCTCATTTATGGCATCTAAGATACAAAATTAAAGGTGAAGATAAGTACGTAGAAGTTGCAACAACAAGACCTGAAACAATGCTTGGAGATACTGCTGTTGCTGTAAATCCTACTGATGAAAGATATAAGGATTTAGTTGGAAAAACTTGTATTCTACCAATTGTAAATAGGGAAATACCAATTATTGCAGATGAATTCGTAGATAAAGAGTTTGGAACAGGTTGTGTTAAAATAACACCTGCCCATGACCCAAATGACTATGAAGCAGGAAAAAGAAATAACTTAGAATTTATAGAAGTATTTGATGGTAAAACAATAATGGGAGATTTAATGCCAGAAGTAAAAGGTATGACTGCTATAGATGCAAGACCAATTATTGTAGATAAGTTAAAAGAATTAGGAGCATTAGTATCTATAGAAGATTATACTCATAATGTAGGAACATGTGAAAGATGTAAAACAAAAATAGAACCAAGAGTATCAGAGCAATGGTTTGTTAGAATGAAAGAGTTAGTACAACCTGCAATTGAAGCTGTAAAAAATGACGAAGTTAGATTTGTTCCTAAAAAATACGAGAAAATGTATTTTAATTGGATGAATAATATTCAAGATTGGTGTATTTCAAGACAATTGTGGTGGGGACATAGAATACCAGCATATTATTGTAAAGATTGCGGGCATATTAACGTAGCAAAAAAACAACCAGAAAAATGTGAAAAATGTGGTTCTAATAATTTAGAACAAGATCCAGATACATTAGATACATGGTTTAGTTCAGCATTATGGCCATTTTCAACACTTGGCTGGCCAAATAAAGATGCAGAAGATTTAAAAACATTTTATCCAACAAATGTATTAGTTACAGCGTATGATATTATAACTTTCTGGGTATCAAGAATGGTATTTTCAGGATATTATGCAATGCATGAAAAACCATTTAGTGATGTTTTAATACATGGAATTGTACGTGATAGCCAAGGAAGAAAGATGTCAAAAACACTTGGAAATGGTGTTGACCCATTAGAGGTAATTGATAAATATGGAGCAGATGCATTAAGATTTTCAGTATTATCTGGAACTACAATGGGAAATGATATTAGATATATGCCAGAAAAATTAGACCAAGCATCTAATTTTGCAAATAAAATCTGGAATGCAGCTAAATTTATAATAATGAATAGGCCAGATGAAGAAAAAATAATAGAATTTTCAAAAGGAGAAAATACAGATAAATTATCAATAGAGGATAAATGGATATTAAATAAACTAAATAAATTGGTAAAAGAAATAACAAATAATATAGAAAAATACGATTTAGGTGTAGCAATTGATAAAATTTATAACTTTATGTGGAATGAATTTTGTGATTGGTATATAGAAATGGCAAAAATAAGTCTATATAATGGAACAGAAGAAGAAAAAATAAAAACATCATATGTACTTGATAAAGTATTTAGAACATGCTTAAAATTATTACATCCATTTATGCCATTTGTTACATCTAAAATATATGAGAGTTTAGTAAAATATGATGATAAAGACTTAATGGTATCTTCTTGGCCTGAAGTAGAAGATATAGACTATGGAAAAGAAGAAGAAACAGTTGAAAAAGTAAAAGAATTAATTGTAGAAGTTAGAAATATTAGAGCTACTAAAAATATTCATCCAAGTAAAAAATCTAAATTAATATTTGTAACAGATAGATATGAAAAGGAAATAAAAGAATTAGAAGATATTTTATTGAAATTAGCATTTGGTAGTTCTTTAGAAGTAAAGAATAGTAGTAAAGATGTTCCAGAAGATAGTATTAATGTAATTATAGAAGGAATTGAACTTTATATGCCATTAGAAGGTTTAATAGATAAAGAAGAAGAGAAGAAGAGATTAGAAGAAGAAAAGAAGAGACTTGAAGGAGAGGTTGCAAGATGTGAAAAAATGCTTTCTAATCCAGGATTTATAAATAAAGCACCCAAAGCTAAAGTAGAAGAGGAACAAGAAAAGTTAAAGAATTATAAGGAAATGCTTGAAAAAGTAGTAGAAAAGTTAAAGTAACATAAAGTGACAAGTTGGAAAAATTGTGATATAATAGTAGATAGATACCAAATGTATCAGCGGCTAGCCCATCTAAGAGAAAGGATTTATAATGGCTACAAGGTTTCAACTTGTTTTCGAGGATGTTGTTGGTAGCAACTGTGATATTCCTGTACTGAAGTTCAGGGATACCGAAAGTGGAGTGGAGACTCCAAGTTTTATACTTGATGCCAAGGCATCGTGCTCTTATTCCAAGTGGCAAATCCATTTTACAGAGAGAGTTGAGCTTTCAGACGAAATTGGGACTTTGTTCCAAGAAGTAGTCAAAGCACCTAAGTATGATTTGGTCTTGCCATACAAGGATTTCGGAATTGATGGGGAAATGCTTTCAAAGCTTATTGACCATTTGATTTGGCTTGTCAAGATTACTTGTAGAGAGTCGAAGATTTTGGCACCTGAAGATACCGAGAACGAAAATGGGAGCATGACATATTTTGCTATTAAAAAGACAGTAAAAGTTGTTATTGACGGAGCCGCGAAGTCCAAGAGTAATTAATCTTGGGAGGAAAGAGGTAGGAGTAAAATCCTGCCTCTTTTACTTTAAGCAAAACCTTAATATTAGAATGACAAAATTGGAAAAATGTGCTATAATATTACCATGCATTGATTATGCATTGATAGAAAGGTTAGACTAAGTAGAAAGGAAAAGAAATGTTTACTATTCAACTTATTATCGAAAATGCAGATGCAAGGAGATTTCAGGATTGGAGAATGAAAATTTGTAAACCTGAAATAGAAGTAGAAACAGAAGAGTTTTGTTTATGTGGACCAAGATATGATAGCTTGGGTATTCAATATTTGGTAGTTGCACTTAAAGATAATAATGGGTGGTATAATATCAAACCATTTCTTAAAGATCTTTGCGAAAGCAAGTCAATTCAAGTCGTGATTGGAAAATACTCATATTTTCATAGAAAGGAAGAGGTCAAAAAGTTGATTGAATATTTGGAGAGGCAAGCGCGAGTATCTGATCTCAACCATGGTATTCTTCTTTATAATGAAGATGAGATTCCAAAATCTAGGACGATTAAGGTGAAAACAGTCTAACTAAAAAATAGAGGCAATGCCTTTGTTTTAGGGGGGAGAGGAATAAAACCTCTCCCTATTTTGTATTCAAAAAACAAAATAAAAAATTTGTGATATAACATTTACATGCATATTTATTACGCAAGTGTTTTTTCGAGTCAAACTATAAAAGAAGATAATGCAAACATTGCATCTTGTGTAAGCGTCAAAATTAGATTTAAAAGTTGAAATTTTATCGTATGTTTTAATATCAAAAGAATAATTTTGTAAAGAAAAAGTTTTGTCGAAAAGTTCTAATAAATCGACAAAACTTCTTATTTTTTACTCTTGGAAAATATTGGAAACAGTAATATAATTAATGTAAATTTTTGGAAAGGAAGGAGTTATATGGAGTCAAAATTTTATGAAAAGGACAAGCTGCTGGTCCTAAAAGTTACGTCTGAAATTGACGACCATAGTGTACAAGAGATAAGGAGGAAAGCGGATTATGAAATGGAAAGATATATGCCTAAAAAAGTTGTATTTGATTTTGATAGTGTTACTTTCATGGACAGCGCAGGAATAGGATTAGTAATAGGAAGGTATAAGTTTGCAAATATGATAGGAGCAAAGCTAGGAGTAAGCAATTTAACTGGAAGTGTGAGGAGAATCTTTGATATGAGTGGGATATTAAAATTAATTCCAACAGTAGAATTGAATTAAGATGTGTTTCAAAACGATAAAATGTCACATAGGGACATTTCCTATGAGTACAAAATGTCGCAAAAGGAAACGTCCCCAATGCGACAAAGAAAGGAAGGAAATATGTATAATAATGAGATGAAATTAGAATTTATTAGTAAGTCTTCAAATGAGGCTTTTGCAAGGATTGCCGTTGCAGCTTTTGCTTCACAACTAGATCCTACAATAGAGGAACTTGCGGATATTAAAACTGCTGTATCAGAAGCAGTTACAAATAGTATTATTCATGGTTATGATAAGAAACAAGGAGTTGTTAAAATTTCAAGCTGGCTGAAAGAAAATGAAATTATAATAGAAATTTCTGATAAAGGGAAAGGTATAGAAAATGTAGAAATGGCAAAAGAACCATTATATACAACAAAGCCTAATCTAGAAAGATCAGGAATGGGATTTACTATAATGGAAAGCTTTATGGATAAAATGGAGGTGGAATCTGTTGTAGGTTTAGGAACAAAAGTTACTATGTCTAAGGTTATAAAACCAAAAGAAGATAAAGATGAAGATGAATTTAAAATGCTTATGACAAATTCTTAGAAAGAAAAGAGGAGAATATGTACGAAAATGATAAAGAATCCATAAAAAAAGCTCAAGGGGGAGATAGTAAGGAGCTAGAAAAGTTAATAAATAATAATAATGGTCTTATTTGGTCTATAGTGAAAAGGTTTCAAGGCAGAGGATATGAAAAAGAAGATTTATACCAAATAGCATGTATGGGATTTATAAAGTCTGTAAAAAGATTTGATACTAATTTTGAAGTAAAACTTTCAACATATGCAGTTCCTTATATGATAGGAGAAATAAAAAGGTATATTCGAGATGATGGACCAATTAAAGTAAGTAGAAGTATAAAAGAATTAGGAATTAAAATAAGAGAATTGCAGAAAGAATATTTTTACAAAAAAGGAGAAGATATAAGTATAGAAAAAATAGAAAAAGAATTAAAAGTATCTAGAGAAGATATTGTCTTAGCAATAGAGGCAACAAGAAAACCAGAGTCTATTGAAGGAAGTTCAAATAATAATAACTCTAAAAATGAAAAAAGCATTAATTTAATTGATAGATTATCTACGGATAAAGACGAAGAAGAAATCCTTACTAATAAAATTGTAATAAATGAGCTAATAAAAGATTTAGATGAAAGAGATAAAAAAGTTATATTACTTAGATTTTTTAAAGAGAAGACTCAGAGCCAAGTAGCTGAAATCTTAGGAGTAACACAAGTACAAGTATCAAGGATAGAAAGAAAAGTTTTAAATAGTATGAAAACCAAATTATGCTCATAAAATAATATATAGAGGGGAATTTTAGGAGTGGTAGGATGAAAAAAGTTTTTATCTATTTTTGGGTATTTTTATTAGTTTTCTTTTTACTTCCAGCAATGCTTACTAAAAAAGATGTAGAAGCAAAAGTTCCAGAAAATAATGCAAATGAAAATACAGAACAAACAGAAAATATAAATAATAATACATATGATTATAAAAATTATGGAACAATAAAATTATTACATACAAGTACAGGAGAGGTTGAAGAACTTCCACTAGATACATATTTATGTAATGTGGTATCAAGCGAAATGCCTGTAGATTTTGAAATGGAGGCATTAAAAGCACAAGCAGTTGTTGCAAGAACATATACTATTTATAAAATACAAAACAAAAAACATAATAACGCAGATATTTGTGATGACTCATCTTGCTGCCAAGCTTGGATATCAAAAGAAGATAGATTAGCTAGATGGGATGAAGATAAAAGAGAAAGTAATTGGGCAAAAATAGAACAAAGTGTTAATGAAACTAAAGGAAAAATTATTACATATGAAGGAAAGCCTATAAATGCGTTTTTCCACTCAAATAGTGGAGGTACGACAGAGCTTCCTGTAAATGTTTGGGGTGGTGGAACAGAATATCCTTATTTACAGGTGGTGGAAACTGCAGGAGAAGAAGGATATGCTCAATATAGTTCAGAAGCAACATTTACAAAAGATGAATTAATAGAAAAATTAAAAACAAAATATGAAGATATTACAATTGATTTTAATAATGATGAGGACTTAAAAATTTTAGATTATACTGATAGTGGGAGAGTAAAAACAGTAAAGTTTGGAAATCACGAACTTTCAGGAACAGAAACTAGAAGTTTACTTGGTTTAAAGTCTACTAATTTTGAAATAATAAGAGGAGATGGTAATATAAAGTTTGCAGTTAAAGGCTATGGTCATGGTGTTGGAATGAGCCAAACAGGAGCAGATACTTTAGCAAAAGAGGGTAAAAATTATGAAGATATAATTAAACATTTTTATGTTGGTGTAGAAATTCAGGACATAAATTCTTTATAAAAAATAATCCAAAAATGTATAATCTCTTCAAAATAGGAAATACTTGTATTAATAAAAAGTTTAAGGAGGATAATATGAGAAATATGAGAAGAGATAACAGGGCAAGAAATAATAATAAAGATGCTATGCAAAATAAAATTATAATGTATTCAATTATAGGAGTTGCGTTTCTTACTATTGTTTTAGTTGGCTTACTTATGTATAGTAGTTCTTTAAATAAAGAAATGCAAGATAATGCAATTGATTTCGGGGAGATGGCAAATATAACAAGTAATAATAATGCGGAAAATACTACTAATACAAATACACAAAGTGTAAGTACAGAAATAGGTAAATCTGTAAATGAAGCTCAAAATGCGACTACAAATAACACAAGCAATACAAATGCTGCAAATAATACAACAACAAATACGCAAAACCAAGCAAATACGACTAAAGCAACACAAACCAATAAAGCCACACAAACTAATGCAAAAAGTGAAACTAAAAAAGAAGAAGCCAAAGAAACTAAAAAAGAATTATCTTTTGAAAGACCTGTTGAAGGTGAAATTATGAAAGCATTTGCTAAGGATAATTTAGTC
The DNA here is from genome assembly GCA_944386735.1 of uncultured Clostridia bacterium. Classification (GTDB taxonomy): domain Bacteria; phylum Bacillota; class Clostridia; order TANB77; family CAG-508; genus CAG-269. The sequence continues at coordinate 37,588 of CALXCH010000002.1, read as the reverse complement.
TATTCAGAAACTTTACAAGAATGGACTACGCATTTAGGAATAGATATAAAAGCTGATAAAACTACAGTTGTAAAAGCAGCAGAAGCTGGAACTGTAAAAACTATTAAAAACGATCCAAGATATGGTTTAACAATTATTATAGAACATGATGATGGTTATCAAACTGTTTATGCTAACCTTTTAAGTTCTGAGTTTGTAATTGAAGGCGAAAAGGTAGAAAAGGGACAAAGCATCGGTACTGTTGGTAATACTGCAACTTTTGAGATTGCAGATGAACCACACCTACATTTTGAAATATTAAAAGATGGTGTTCAAATAGACCCAAGTACTTTTATTCAATAGACGCTTAAATTAAGCGTCTAAAATTTTGTGTGATAAATAAAATTAAACTTTTTTAGAAAAATCAAAAATATGTTTGACATTTTTTTGTTTGTATGATATCATAATCTCAAATTAAAAACGGGAGTGATAAATATGCAAAGAAAGAAGAAACCAGAATTAAATCGAAGGGAAAAATCAATGCTAAAATTTATTGAAAAACAAATAATGACACAAGGATATCCACCATCAGTAAGAGAAATAGGAAAAGCAGTAGATTTAAGTTCAACAGCAACAGTACATGGATATTTAAAGAAATTAGAAGAAAAAGGTTATATTAAAAGACAAGACAAAAAAGGAAGAACACTAAGATTATTAAAAGGTGGTTCAGGAGAGCCAAAAATGACATCAAGCAAGGACTTCTATACACAAAAAGAATTAGTCGATGTTCCTATAATTGGTAAAATAACAGCAGGAGAGCCAATTTTAGCAGTAGAAAATGTAACAGATACATTCCCAATACCGATTGACTTTGTTGGAAATTCAGAATGCTTTATGCTAACTGTACGTGGAGAAAGTATGATTGAAGCTGGAATTTTAGATGGAGATTACATATTAGTAAAAAGACAAAATACAGCAAATAATGGAGAAATAGTAGTTGCATTAATTGGAGATGAGGCAACTGTTAAAACATTTTATAAAGAAAAGGACCATATTAGATTACAACCAGAAAATAGTACAATGGATCCAATCATTGTGCCTAATTGTGAAATACTTGGAAAAGTTGCAGGGGTATTTAGAAAAATGTAAATTTTTTGTGAATTTGTATTAAATAATATTGACAAAATGACACCATGTCACATATAATGAGATATGGTGTTATTTTATATATAAAAGGAGGAGGATTATGCTAAAAGTATTAAAAAATCTAAAAAATTCTTTTTGGGCTGTTGTACTAATTATTCTATTATTAATAGTACAAGCACAAGCAGATTTAAGATTACCAGACTTTACTTCTAGAATAGTTAATGTAGGAATTCAAACTGGTGGAATAGAAACAGCAGTACCAAGAATAATTAGTAAGGAAGATATGGAAAATATCTTAATGTTTTCAGAAGATGATGATAAAATAACTGAAAACTATACTTTAGTAGGAGAAAGTCCAAATAAAGAACAAGAAAAAATAATTAATAAGTATTTAGGAAAGGACTTTAATGTAGAGGCAGAAACATTATATGTTTTAAATGATATTGATTCTGATAAGGAAGACGAATTATCTAGCATTATGGCAGGACCATTAATGGAACTTCAGGCAGTAACAAATGAAGATACAGCAAATAAAATAAAAGAAGCTTTTATTGAAAATGTTCCAGAAGATCAAAAAACTGTTATAGAAAATTTAAGTGTTCTTGATATATTTAAATCAATGCCAGAAGAACAAACAAAAGCAGTTTTAAGCGTGTTTACAAAACAAATTGATGAAATGGAAACTTCAATAAAAGAACAAGCAGCAGTAACAGAAGTAAAAAATATTTATAAGGATTTAGGAGTAGATACAGATAAAATACAAAATAATTATATATTATCACAAGGATTGCAAATGCTTGCGGTTGCATTAATTAGTATGGCATCAGCAATTACTATAATGCTTCTTTCTGCAAGAGTCGCAGCAAAACTTGGTAGAACTTTAAGAGATAAAGTATTTAAAAAGGTACTTAGTTTTTCAACAGGAGAATTAAATAGTTTTTCAACAGCATCATTAATTACTCGTAGTACTAATGATGTTCAACAAATACAAATGTTAATTTCAATATTATTTAGAGTTGTTGTATATGCACCAATTATTGGTATAGGTGGATTTATAAAGGTATTAACAAATAGTGATAGCTCTATGGCTTGGATTATAGGAATTGCAATTTTAGGAGTTCTATTTGTAGTAGCAACATTATTTATTGTTGCAATGCCTAAATTTAGAAGATTACAAGAGTTAACAGATAAACTAAACTTAGTATCAAGAGAAATATTAAGTGGACTTCAAGTAATAAGAGCATTCAATACAGAGAAAAAAGAAGAAAAAAGATTTGATGGTGCAAATAAAGATTTAATGAAAACAAACGTATTTGTTAACCGTGCAATGTCTATAATGATGCCAGCATTAATGCTTATTATGAATGCAATTATGGTATTAATTATATGGGTTGGAGGTCACAATGTAGACCAAGGTATAATGCAAGTTGGTGATATGATGGCATTCATCCAATATACAATGCAAATAGTTATGGCATTCTTAATGATTTCAATGATATCAATAATGCTACCAAGAGCATCAGTTTCTGCAAACCGTATAAATGAAGTTTTAGAGACTGAACCAAGCATAAAAGATAAGGAAGAAACAAAGAAGTTTGATCCAAATAAAAAAGGTTTAGTAGAGTTTAAAGATGTTTCATTTAGATATCCAGATGCAGATACAGAGATACTAGAAGATATAAACTTTACAGCAGAACCTGGAAAAACAACAGCAATCATAGGAAGTACAGGAAGTGGTAAATCAACGATAGTAAATCTTATTCCAAGATTTTATGATGTAACAGGTGGAGAACTTCTAATAGATGGTGTTAATGTAAAAGATGTTTCACAAAAAGATTTAAGAGATATTATAGGATTTGTTCCACAAAAAGGATTACTATTTTCTGGAACAATAGAATCAAATATAAAATATGCAGATGATAATATGTCAGATGAAAGAATGTATAAAGCAGCAGAGATAGCACAAGCAACAGAATTTATAGAGACTAAAGAGAAGAAATACCAAGATCCAATAGCACAAGGCGGAACTAATGTATCAGGAGGACAAAGACAACGTATTTCTATTGCTAGAGCTTTAGCAAAAGACCCAGAAATATTTGTATTTGATGATAGTTTCTCAGCTTTAGACTTAAAAACAGATGCAGCTTTAAGAGAAGCTTTATCTGAAATAACAAAAGATAAAACAGTTATAATAGTAGCACAAAGAATTAGTACAATTCTAAATGCAGACCAAATTATAGTATTAGAAGAAGGAAAAGTTGTAGGAATAGGAACACATGATGAACTTATTAAAAACAACGAAACATATAGACAAATTGCCTTATCACAATTGTCAGAAGAAGAACTAGACAAGAAAGGGGGTAATTAGTATGCCAGGACCAATGGGAGGACCTAGAAGTAATATGTCTACAGCAAAGGCTAAAGACTTTAAGAAGACAACTAAAAAATTAATAAAAAATTATTTATCAAAATATAAAATAGCATTAATCATTGTAATGATTTTTGCAATAGGAAGTACTATATTTACAATTGTAGGACCAAAAATACTTGGTAATGCTACAACAGAAATATTTAATGGATTAATAAATAAATTATCTGGTGGTTCAGGAATTGACTTTGGAAAAGTAGGAGCAATATTACTTGGATTACTTGGATTATATATTTTAAGTGCAGTATTTTCACTTGTACAAGGATTTACAATGACAGGAGTTTCACAAAAACTTACTTATAGACTAAGAAATGATATCATTCAGAAAATAAATAAATTACCAATGAATTATTTTGATACTAAAACACATGGTGAAGTATTATCAATAATAACAAACGATATTGATACTTTAAGTATGAACTTAAACCAAAGTATTACACAAATAATTACCTCTATTTGTACAATTGTTGGTATTTTAATTATGATGTTTTCAATAAGTTGGCAAATGACTTTAATATCACTTGTTATTTTACCTATAGCAGGGGTGTTAGTTAAAATTATTGTTAGTAAATCTCAGAAGTACTTCAAAGATCAACAAGATTATTTAGGACATGTAAATGGTCAAGTTGAAGAAATATATGGTGGATTAAATATTGTAAAAGTATTTAATGCAGAAGGAAAAGTAGATAAAGAATTTGAAAAAGCAAATGATACTTTATATCATTCAGCTTGGAAATCACAATTCTTATCAGGTCTAATACATCCTGTAATGAACTTTATAGGAAATGTTGGATATGTAGGAGTTGCAGTAGCAGGTGGATATTTAGCAATTAACGGAACAATTACAGTTGGTAATATCCAAAGTTTTATACAATATAATAGACAATTTGTACAACCAATAAACCAAATTGCACAAATTTCTAGTATGTTACAATCTATGGCAGCAGCTGCTGAAAGAATTTTTGAATTCTTAGAGCAACCTGAAGAAATAGATACAGCAAAAGGAAATATTGATACATCAAAATTAGAAGGAAATATAGTATTTGATCATGTTAAATTTGGATATGACCCAAATAAAACAATTATTAATGACTTTAATTGTAGTGTAAAGAACGGACAAAAAATTGCTATTGTAGGACCTACAGGAGCAGGAAAAACTACAATGGTAAAACTTCTTATGAGATTTTATGATGTAAATAGTGGAGCAATATTAATAGATGGACATAATATAAAAGACTTCGAAAGAGGAGAACTTCGTAAGATGTTTGGTATGGTACTTCAAGATACTTGGTTATTTGGAGGTACTGTAAAAGATAATATTAAGTATGGTAAAGAAGATGCAACAGATGATGAGGTTATTAGAGCAGCCAAAGCAGCACATGTTCATCACTTTATAAAAACACTGCCAAATGGATATAATTCTCTTTTAAATGAAGAATCAAGTAATGTATCAGCAGGGCAAAAACAATTATTAACAATTGCAAGGGTAATTTTAACAGATCCTAAGATATTGATATTAGATGAAGCAACATCTTCAATTGATACAAGAACAGAAATACAAATACAAGATGCTATGGACAACTTAATGAAAGGTAGAACAAGCTTTATCATTGCACATAGATTATCAACTATTAAAAATGCAGACCTAATATTAGTTATGAATCATGGTGATATTGTAGAACAAGGAACTCATGAAGGCTTACTTGCAAAAGGCGGATTCTATAGTGATCTTTATAATTCACAATTTGAGGTTGAGGAAGAAGCGTAATAATAAAATTAAAATAAAGTGTATGAGAAATCATATACTTTATTTTTAATAAAATTGATATTTTTGTTTGAAAAAGTGTAGAGAGATTGAAGATTTTCCTTTGAAAAAATGTAAAGATATTGAAAAAATCGTTTGAAAAAATGTAAAAACAATCAGATTTTCCTTTGAATTTTTGTAATAAATATGATATAATTAACATATAATACAAAAAGGAGGCCTGCTTATGTATCGTGAAAAATTAAAAGAATTAGAAGAATGGAAAAATTCAAAAAATAGAATGCCTTTAATAATAAGAGGAGCAAGACAGGTTGGTAAAACTTGGTTAATGCAAGAATTTGGAAAAAAACATTATAAAAAAGTGGCATATGTTAATTTTGATGGAAATGAAAGAATGGAAAGACTGTTTCAAGGAGACTTTGATATAGAGAGATTAATACAAGGACTAAAAATTGAAACAGGTGTTGATATAAATAAAGAAGATACACTGTTAATTTTTGATGAAGTACAAGAGGTTCCAAAGGCATTAACTTCATTAAAATATTTTTATGAAAATGCAAAAGAATATAATATTATAACTGCAGGTTCACTACTTGGAGTTGCTTTACATGAAGGAACATCATTTCCAGTTGGAAAAGTAGAATTTATGGATTTATATCCTTTAAACTTCAAAGAGTTTTTATTAGCATTAGGAGAGGAAAAACTGGTGGAGCTATTAGAAAAAATGGATTGGAAACTAATAGGCATATTTAAAGATAAATTAATAGATTTATTAAGACAATACTATTTTATTGGTGGAATGCCAGCTGCAGTAGAAAGATACATTGATACAAAAGATTTAAAGCAAGTAAGAAAAATCCAAAATCAGCTATTAAAATCGTATGAAGAAGATTTTTCAAAACATGCCCCAAGTGAAATAGTACCAAGATTAAGAATGTTATGGAATAGCATACCCTCACAATTAGCAAAAGAAAATAAAAAATTCATATATGGTTTAATAAAAGAAGGTGCAAGAGCAAAAGAATATGAACTTGCTTTATCTTGGTTAGTAGATTGTGGCCTAGTATATAAAGTTGATAGAATAAAGAAACCTAATATTCCATTAATAGCATACCAAGATATAAGTGCATTTAAATTATATATATTAGATGTTGGACTTCTGGGAGCAATGACAAGTATAGATGAAAAAATTTTATTAGAGGGAAGTAAAATTTTTACAGAGTTTAAAGGTTCACTTACAGAACAATTTGTGTTAACAGAGTTAAAATCTAATAAAGATATATCAGTTTTTTATTGGTCAGCAGAAAGAGCAACTGCAGAGGTGGATTTTATTATACAGTTAGGAACTTATATAATTCCTATAGAAGTGAAGGCAGAACAAAATTTAAAAGCAAAAAGCCTAAAAGAATTTGTTAATAAATATGGAACAACTAAAAATGTAAGAACATCTATGGCAGAATATAAAAAAGATGAATGGCTTACTAATATACCACTATATGCAATTGGAGAAATTGAGAAAATAATTTAAAAAAATAATTCTTAGTCTTTATTTTTCTAAAAATATGTGGTAAAATATACCAAGTAAAGGAGAGAAATAAAATGACAATGCAAGAAATAACAGAATATTTAGATAATAAAATAAATGAAGATGAAAATATAGTAATAGTAACTTTTTATGAAGTAAGAATAAAATTTGATTTATCAGAAGAAGAAACACAAGAATTTTTAAGATTATGCAGAACAAGACTTGAAAACTTAGGATATCAAGTATATTTTACAGGAGCAAAATATACATATCAAGGAGTAAGTAAAGTAGTACAATCAAATGAACTAATGGTAGCGATAAAAGATAATTTAGATTAAAAATAAAATTATTAAAAAAGAACTATAATTGAATTCTTTTAATTATAGTTCTTTTTTATATTTAATTTCTTCTTTTCCCAAAAATAGAAAGAATACGTAAGAAGATATTTATAAAATCTAAGTATAATTGCATAGCGCAATATACATATATTTTTTCTTGGTTAATTTCCGGAATTGTTTGTAAAAGTTTTATCTTATTAATATCATAAATGGTAACTCCACAAAATAGAGCAAGAATTAGCCAATCAATTAATAAATCAAGACCAGAACTTTTTATTATAAATAGATTAATAATACTGATAAGAATTCCAGCAATCAAAAAAACTGTTATATAAGGACTCCATGAACTTAGATCTTTATTTGTTTTATAACCAATTAGGCTAAGTACTGCGAAAACACCAGCAGAGATTACAAACAAATAAATGATAGAATAAAGCTCAAATACTGCAAAAACTGTAGCTAGTGTAACTCCATTAAGCATTGCATATACAAAGTAGAGAATACCAACAGCAGTTGCTGGAAGTTTTCTAAATAGTAAGCTAAAAAGTAAAACTGCAACAAGTTCTACAATTAGTAAAATACCAAAATATCCTTCTAAAATAATGTCAGCAAGTAATCCAGAGCTATAGGTGTAATAAGCAATAATTGCAGAGCCAAGAAGTCCTAAAAACATCCAAAAGAAAGTTTTACCAAATAACTTGTTTTCAGTAGCTATTTCGTTTTCCATATAATAGGTCTCCTTTCTAAAAAATAATATTAAATTAATTATATATATAAATATATTAAAAAGCAACAGAAATTAAAACAAAATTTTACAAGAAATTTTTGGATAAAAATTGACAGAAATAGTAAAATACTTTATTATATAAATATATAATAAAATAAAGGAGGAATGTTTTTATGGACGAAAATGAAGTAAAAGACGTAGAACAAAATGAAAATACTAACACCACAAGTTCAGTGGGAGAGAAAAAATTAAATATATGTGGATTACTTAGTTTTATATTTTCATTAGTAGGGCTTTTAATATTAGGTTTGCCATTAGGAACAGCAGCTGTAGTATTGGGTATAATTGGAATAGTTAAATTTAATCCTGAAACACAAAAAGCTAAATGGATGGCAATTACTGGCTTAGCTGTTGGAGCTGTTGATGTAGTATTTGTATTACTTTATACATCAATGCTTTAAAATGAATATATAGAATATTTTTTAGAATATAACTTATATGGTTATATTCTTTTTTCTTTTGTTGAAAAAAACAATTATAAATGATAAAATAGCAAAAAGATAAATATAAAAATTAAGGAAAATAAAGGAGAAAAAATATAAATGGAATGGACGGATGAACAAAAACAAGCAATAAATGAGAAAGGTTCTAATATATTAGTGGCAGCAGCTGCAGGAAGTGGTAAAACAGCGGTATTAGTAGAAAGAATAATAAAAAAAGTAGTAGAAGAAGGAATAGATATAGATAAATTATTAGTAGTTACTTTTACAAATGCTGCAGCATCAGAGATGAGAGAAAGAGTATTAGATGCAATATATAAAAAGTTAGATGAAAATCCAAATGATGAAAAGTTATTAAGGCAGATAACATTGTTAAATAAAGCAAGCATATGCACGATAGATTCTTTTTGCTTAGAAGTTGTTAGAAATAGTTTTTATGAATTAGAAAATTTAGCACCTAATTTTAGAATAGCAGATACAACAGAAATAGAATTATTAAAACAAGAAGTAATAGAAGATATGTTTGAAAAAAAATATGAAGAAGAAGATAAAGATTTTTCAAAATTAATTCATACATACACAGGTTATAGAGATGATACACCTTTAAAAGATTTAATCTTAAAGATTTATAACTATATACAAAGTAATCCTTTTCCTGAAAAATGGCTAAATGAAAAAGTAGAAATGTTTAATTTAGGAGAAGATCTAGATAAAGATTTTTCCACAACACCATGGGGAAAAGTTCTGTTAGAAGAAGTAAATGACGAATTAATAGATGGGATTTCTTCTTTAAATAGTTGTAAAGAGCTCCTTGATTCAAATTCTGATTTAGATGATTATTTAAAAATAATAATGCATGATATAGATATGTTAAATTCATTAAAAAATAATTTAAATAATTGGGATAAAGCTTATGAAGTAAACAGCTTAGTAGACTTTCCAAAATGGCAAGGAAAAAGAATAAAGGCATTAGAAAAGGATCAAGCAAGAGATATAAGAATTCAAGTTAAAAAGAATTTGAAAATATTAGATAATATTCTAGCTTGTGATTCTAGAACGGCAAACCAAGATATTTATGATATGTATTCTATATTATTAAAACTAAAAAATATAATATTTGAATTTGGTGAAGAATTTTCAAAAAGAAAAAGAGAAAAAAATATTGTAGATTTTCAAGATGTAGAACATTTTGCATTAAAGATATTAATAAAGGAGGAAAATGGAAAAATTGTTCCATCTGATATTGCAAGAAAATATCAAGAAAAATATCAAGAGATTGCAATTGATGAATATCAAGATAGTAACTTGGTACAAGAATATATATTGAATTCAGTGTCTTGTGGAAATAATATATTTATGGTAGGAGATGTAAAACAAAGTATTTATAAATTCCGTCAAGCAATGCCAGAACTATTTATTAGTAAATATAAGAGATATAAAAATAAAAAAGAAAAAACAGCAGAAGATGATTTAAAAATACAATTATTTAAAAACTTTAGGAGTAGGGAAAATATTTTGTATTTTACAAATCTTATATTCCAAGATATTATGAGTGATAACTTAGGTGATATAGAATATAACGAAGATGAATATCTAAATTTAGGAGCAGAATATCCAGAAGCAAAACAAAGTTTAAATACAGAAATAGATGTGATAGATTTATCAGAGGAAGAAGAATTAGAGGTAAAAGAAAATGATGAAGAAGAAAAAGTAGAAGATGAAGATAGAGTAGAAAATGTAGAATTAGAAGCAAGGTTTGTTGCAAATAAAATAAAAAAATTAGTAGAAAGTAAGTTTCAAGTATGGGATAGAAAAGAAGAAAAATATAGGGATATTAAATATAAAGATATAGTAATATTACTTAGGTCTACTGCAACTCCAGCACCTGTATTTGAACAAGAACTTCTAAATTTAGAGATACCGGTATTTTCTGATAGTTCACAAGAATATCTAGATTCTATTGAAATACAAACAATAATGTCATTATTAAAAATAATAGATAATCCAATGCAAGACATACCACTAGTATCAGTATTAAGGTCATATATAGGAAAGTTTACAGACAATGAATTAGTAAAAATGCGTTTAACAGATTCGTATGACAATTTTTATACTTGTATGCAAAAGGCAATTATTGATGTAGATGATAGTTTAAGAGAAAAGATACAAAACTTTTTTGATAATTTAGATAAATGGAGAAAAGAAAAAGAATATTTAGCGTTAGATGAACTTATTTGGAAAATTTATAGTGATACAGGATATTATAACTATGTAGGTTTAATGCCAAATGGAGATTTAAGACAAGCAAATTTAAAAATGTTATTCCAAAAGGCTAAGGATTATGAAAGCGCTAATTTTAAAGGCTTATATAATTTTATAAACTTTATAGACAAGCTAAAAGTATCTAGTGGAGATATGGGTTCTGCAAAACTTATTGGTGAAAATGATGATGTTGTAAGAATAATGAGTATTCATAAAAGTAAAGGATTAGAATTCCCAGTTGTATTTTTATCAAATACAGGGAAACAATTTAATCAAAAAGATTCAAAAGAAGATGTGTTACTTCACCAGGAAATGGGAATAGGAGTAAAATATATAGATTATGATAAACAAGTAAAATATGATACTTTAAGTAAACTAGCTATTAAAAATAAGATTTTATTAGAGACACTTTCAGAAGAAATGAGAATATTATATGTTGCTTTAACTAGAGCAAAGGAAAAACTATTTATAACAGGGGTAACAAGAGATTTTAAGAAGGATTTAGAAAAGATAGATGAAAGCATTGAAAGATACCCAAAAGAAAATGCTAAGATTAATTCAATTTTAATTAAGAAATGTAAAAGATATTTAGATTGGATTTTACTAGTTTATCAGTATGAGAAAAATCAATGTTTAGATAAAGTGGAATTAAATACTTATAAAAAGAAAACTTTATTAAAGAACTTAAATAAAATAGATAATGAAGAAGTGGATGTTTTAAAAAATCTAGAAAGTAAAAAAGTAAATAAGGAAGAATTAGAGAAAATAAGTAATATATTAAATTATGAATATCCAAATATGTTAGATACAGTAATACCTACAAAAACAGCTGTTACAACTTTAAAACAACTAGAAAATGGCGATAAAGTATTAGTAGAAAAAGAAATAAGCCTTCCAAAACCAAAGTTCTTAAAAGTTGGAGAAGAAGAAAAAATAACATCAGCTAAGAAAGGAACTCTAGTACATCTATGCATGCAAAAACTAGATGAAAAAATAGACTATGATTTAGAAAAAGTAAAAGAGTTAATAGAAGAATTAGAAACAAAGAAAATAATAACATCAAAAGAAAAAGAAGCAATTAATCCAAGTAAGATTTTAGAATTTACGAAATCAAAGATTTGGGAGGAGTTAAAATCAGCAAAAGTGGTAGAAAGAGAAAAGCCTTTTTATATAAATGTTCCAGCAAAAGATATTTATAAAGAAGATACAAATGAAAATATACTAATTCAAGGTATTATTGATTTATATTATATTGATAAAGATAATAATTTAAATCTTGTAGATTATAAAACTGATTATGTAGAAGAAGGAAAAGAACAAGAATTAGTTACAAAATATAAAAAACAAGTAGATTTATATAAAGAAGCCTTAGAAAAAGCTTATAAAAAGCAAGTTGCTAACACATATATTTATTCAGTGTATTTAAACAAAATAATAGAAATATAATATAGAACGCAGTACTTAAGGTAGTACTGCGTTTTTGGACGATGTCTTATTTTAGAACTTCCCAAATGACAAGAGTCGCACTTACTAATGCACTAGCAAACCAAAGATAAAAAATCTTTTTTTGCTTGTCTGCAAGAGTAAGTTTCATAGCAAGAAGTGCTATGAAAAATGCAACAAATAAAAGGATTACTTTTAATGTTGCAAAGTAGGGTTTGCCACTAAAGAAGAAAAAGACATACATTAGAAAGCATATACAATAAGAAATACAATAACGTCTATAGGTATTAAAATGCTTTTTTATGTCCATTTTTACTCCTTAACTAATAGAAAGTTAATAGATATATACATTGGGTTCTTGACCTTTACATATTAATTATAACATGAATTAACATAATTTACAATTTTTGTTGAAAAATGGTATAAAATTTGTTATAATATATATATGTGGTAAAAAGGAAGGAAAAAATGGCAAGATTAAAAACATTTTTAATATATACACTAATACTTATAGGCTTCTTTATATTTTCAAATTTTATAATTGAGGTTGGATTAAATTCTTCATATAAAGATATAACAAGAAAAGATAATACATCACAAGTACAAATATCACAAGCACAGGCAACATTAGTAAATGGTAGAATTAAAGGGACTATAAGTGATAGTGGTAATGATAATTTAACAGGAAAATATGTAGAAATAGATTTATATTCTTCAAGAGATAATATGGTGGGAAAAAGATACATAGAAATAGAAACAACAGATGCAAATCCAACACAAGATTTTAGTATGTATTTTGAAGCGGAAGATGTAACTTCTTATTCTATTTCAATTACAGCTGAAAAGACTGGAGAAGAACTTAAAATTATACCAGAAGAATGGACAAAACCAGAAATTATTGTAGCTACTATATTTACATTGCTTATATTCTGGGGATAGGTATATAAATATTAAAGAGAAGCTTATGGCTTCTCTTTAATGATTTTTCGGATTAACATATAATGTAGTATAATTGGTATAAATAACCATACCAGGTTTTGCTCCTTTTGGTTTTTTTACATAGCGTACTTCACAAGTATCAACTGGCACATTAGAAGAAAATCTTGCTTTACTATGAAATGCTGTGATTTCTGCACATTTTGTTAGGATATCTTCTGTAGGTACTTTATTATTTAAGAAAAGGATTGCATGGCTACCATGAATATCTTTAGTATGGAACCATATATCATGTTTGTTTGCAAACTTTAGAGTTAAGTAATCATTTTCTTTATTATTTCTTCCAACTAAAAGAGTAAATCCATCAATTGTATATTTTATAGGGTTAAAACTAACATTTTTATTTTTAGTAAGGTTTGATTTCTTTACTTTATTTTGTTTTTTCTTTTTTAGATTTTTAGTCTTTTCTTTAAAGATATCATTTTCAGAAATCTCGTCTAAAATCTCAGCGATTTCTTCTACAGAATTTGCAGCTTCTAATTCATAAACAACACTTTCTATATAATTAAGTTCTTGCAAAGTTTCTTTCTTTTGGGTGCCCACAATTTCTAAAGCATTTTTTAATTTATTATATTTCTTAAAATATCTTTTAGCATTAACAGAAGGTACATACCTTTCATCTAAAGGAATTGTGATTTTTTTATTATTATCATAATAGTTTTCAAGCTCAATACTTTTTAGGTTCTTATTAGGAATTCTATATAAATTAGCAGTAATAAGTTCGCCATAAAGCCTATAGGTATCCATATTATCACATTCTGTTAGTTTGTTATTGATGTGCATAAGTCTTTTATTATATTTCTTTAAAGTGGCTAAGATTAATTTTAATACTGTATTGCGACTAACTTTTAATTCTTCAGAAGTTTCTTTATTATAATAGAAATCATCAAGTGCGAAATTAATAGAAAAGCTTTCATTATTAGAATCATCAGGTACTAAAAAGTAGTCGTTATTTTCTAATTCTATCTTTAATTTTAAAGAGTCAGTTCTATAAATAATATCTTTTAGGTAATTATAAATATCTTCTTTAGTTTTTAAGTTATATTTTTCCATAATAAAAGAAATATATTTCTTACTAATTCCATTATAAGTATTACTAATACTTTTAGGATATAATGATGTATCATTTGTATTTATAGAAGCTTTAAATTCTTCTAAACTAGAAGATAGAAAATCTTTTTTATTAATTTTAGGATATGTATATTTAATATGAGGCACAACGATATGAGTTGCATTTTCATTATTAATATGTCTTAGACTATCTATAATAATGTTTTCATCATTAAGTAAAATAATATTACAATGTTTTCCCATAAGTTCAACAATTAATTTCTTGTTAATAATATCATCTATATCATCAAAGCCTTCAAACTCAATTGTAACAATTCTTTCTAATGAGTTTGTAATAATATTTTTAATATGCAAACCAATTAAGTGTTTCCTAAGAACCATACAAAAATTAGGTGCTATTTTTGGATTTATTTTAGAATGCGTTGTTAAATTTATTCTGTAATTTTGTGGGTTTGTACAAATATTTAAAGCATAATTTAAACCATCTAAATAAAAACCTAAAACAACAGTATTTGAATTAGGCTCAAATATTTTATCTATTCTTGCTCCAGAAAGTAGATTTAATTCTGTAGCAATAGCTTTTGTTATAATTCCATCAAATGCCATAATGAATCTCCTTCTTTGTATAAAAATAAACATAAGAATTATAACACAAAAATAAGAAAAAAGCTATTGCTAAGATAGATTTTAAAGTATATAATGTAGAAAAATTGTGTTAGAGGTAATAATGGAAAAATTAGAAAATCTATCAATAGAAGAAAAAGTAGGACAAATGTTAATGGTTGGAGTAGGAAATCCTAAGTTTATAAAAGAGATAGAAGATCTTATAGTAAAATATAAGATAGGAGGAGTTCTTTTATATAAAAAGGATTATAAAGACTATAGAGAACTAAATAAATTAATAAATAGATTAAGAACTTTAGGAAGACAAAATAAAATTCCTTTATTTATAGCAATAGATCAAGAGGGCGGAAGGGTAAATAGGATGCCAAATGATTTTGAAAACTTACCTTCTGCAAATGAGCTTGCATCATATAAAGAGGAAGACTTAGTAGAAGAAGCAAGTGAAGTTACAGGAGAGATGCTTGAAAAAACTGGATTTAATTTTAACTTTGCACCGGTTTTAGATATAAAAAGATTTAAAAGTAACCAAGCAATAGGTGATAGAGCATTTAGTGAAAATGTAGATGTTGTATCTAAATGTGGAATTGTTTATATGAATAAAATGAAAGAGCATAATATAGTACCAGTAATTAAACATTATCCTGGTCATGGAGCAACCGCAAAGGATTCACATTTAACACTTCCTAGGATAGAAGAATCAAATGAAAAGTTAGAAAAAGAAGATTTAGTCCCATTCAAAAATGTAATGGAAAATGGAGCAGATGTATTACTTGTAGGCCATTTAATAATTAAAAAAGTTACACATGGTTATCCTGCTTCAATGTCAAAGAGTTTTGTTAGGAAATATATAAGAAAGAAAAATAGGTTTAATGGAATTGTAATTACAGATGATATAAGAATGAAGGCAATTAGAATATTATATGGAACAAAAAGAGCACTAGTTAAAGCTTTTAAAGCAGGAAATGATATAGTTTTATTTAAATATATTCCAGGAGACGAAGTTTTAATGGACAAGATAATTAAAGAAGTAAAAGATGGAAAAATTAATATTGCAAAAATCAATAGAAGTGTAAGAAGAATTCTGAGAGTAAAAGAAAAATATGAAATAGAAAATGAAAAAGTGCCTTATTTAGAGGATTTACCAAAAGATATTAATATTAAAATAAATGATATAAAAAATAAAGTAAAGGGGAATGTAAATGAAAAAGATTAAAAGATTAGGAATTATTTTAATATTTTTAGTTTTATTTCTGATTATAGGAAATAAAAGTAATGCAGCTTCTAGTGATTTAGAATTAAATAATTTGAACTTTGATGCTGAAATTTTAGAAAATGGAGATATGAAGGTAACTGAAACTTGGGATATTAACATAGAAGATACAAATACTTTATTTAAGACTTTTAAAACAGATAGTAGTAAATATTTAGACATAAAAGATGTAACAGTTAGAGAAACAACAGGTGGAATAAATAAGGATTTTACAGAAACAACAAGACTTATGTACCACGTAACAAAAGATTATTATTATGGTTTAATAAATAATGATGGTAATTTTGAAATTGCATGGGGTGTAGGTTTAGATGATGGGAAAGATACTAGGATTTATGAAATTTCTTATACTGTAGAAGGAGCAGTAGGAAAATATTCAGATTACAATCAGTTTTATTGGCAATTTGTAGGTGAAGATTTTGAAATAGATGCTAAAAATATTACAGGAACAATAATTCTTCCAAAAGAAGTAGAAAATAAAGATGAAATAAGAGTATGGGGGCATACTGCTGGATTAAATGGAGAGATATATGCAACAGATAATAATAAAATAGAATTTACAATAAATGATTTTAAAGCAGGAACATATGTAGAAATAAGAACATTATTTCCATTAGATGTATTAAGTGGAGAAGTAAAAAGAACATATAATCATCCTATTTTAGATGATGTATTAGGAGAAGAAACTGTCTGGGCAGAAGAAGCAAACAGACTAAGAAATCAAAGAATGATATATTTAGTAATTTTCTACATTGCAGTTATCGTAATTGGTGTGCTTCTTATAATTAATATAATAAGAAAAATAAAATTAATAATAACAAGGAAAAGAAAAAAGCCAAGCGAAGAAGTAATATATTTTAGAGAAATACCAAGAGAAGACGCATCTCCTGCAGAGGCACTATATTTGGAAAAAGAAGTAAAATTAAGTTTACAACAAAATGATATAGGAAAAATCTTTTCTGCTACATTATTAGAGTTGGCTTTGAAAAAATTAATAGAAATACAAAGTAAGAAAAACGAAAAAGGAAAAGATGAGATTAGTATAAAATTATTAGATAGAGAAGGATTACTTGGATTAGAAAATAAAGATGAAAGAGCAATAGGAGAATTTTTATTATCAGCCTTTAATAAACAAAAAGATGGAGAACTTACTGTAAAGGGATTAGAAAAATATATTAGAAATGCATCAACAACTAAAATATTGAATTTACAAGAAAAAGTAAAAGAAGAATCTAAGAAAAAATTAATAGATAAAAACTTAATTAATAAAGAAGAAAAAGAAAAATACGCAAAAGAATCTAGCATGCAAGTATTGTTCTTAACATTATTTATATTTTGTGTAATTGGATCAATTGCAGTTGTAGATTGGCTTGGAAGTTTGGCTATTATAGGATGCGTTGTTTTACTAATTATAATGTTTTTAAATCTAATTGCAACAGGAATTGCAATATATAAAATAGATATATTTACACAAAGTGGAATAGATGAAATTGCTAAATGGAAAGGACTTAAAAAATATATGGAGGAATTTTCTTTACTTGATAAAAGAGAGGTTCCAGAGATTGCGATATGGGAGAAATTTTTAGTGTTTGCTACTGCATTTGGTATTGCAGACAAAGTATTAAAACAATTAAAAGTTGTATATCCAGATATTGAAAATACTATAAATGTAAATACATATCCATATATGTATTTAATGATACATACAGATTTTTCTAGAAGTTTTTCAAATGCAATTAGCAATTCTATGTCAACAGCATATACATCTGCTTCTGGTGGAGGTGGAGGCTTCTCTGGTGGCGGTCGGTGGCGGCCGGAGGCCGGAGGAGGTGGAGGAGGAAGATAACTCCTCTACTGTTAAATTAATATAGAAAGGAAGTTAAAGATGGAAGAAGATAAAATCAAAAGAATTTATGAAATATTAGATAATATACCAGTTACTAAAAAAAATAAAAGTGTAATAGAAGAAATAAGACAAGAATTATTAAACAATGATTATATGGCGGCATTTAAGAAAATAGATGAATTAAGTAAAATGCAAAATGAAGAAGATGATGACGAAGAAGAAGTGGTAGAAGAACCAGAAGAAAATGAAGGAATTTATCCACCTGAATTAAGTAATATAGATTTAGAACGTACATTTGTAGGCTTATTATTAAATGATCCAAAACTTATTGTAAAATATTATTTCCCTTTTGAGGAATGCTATTTTGAAGATGCAGATAGCTTAAATGTATATAAAAGTATTATATTTACTGAAGGTGGGGCATATAGTTCAGAAGATGCAAAAAGAGGATTTAATTTTGCAAGAGATAATGAACAGGTATATAATTTTAAGACTGAATTAAAATCTAGCGTTAGAGGAAAAGATTATAATGTGGAAAAAATTTATATAGAATTGAGGAAGCTTTTTGTTTTAAGAAAAGCATATTTAGCAATACCAATAAAAAGTATTCAGGATAAAGTAGTTGAAATAACACAATATACTCTTTATGATAAAATGTCTGTTGAAGAAGTAAAAAGTGCGATTGAGCAGGTAAATGCTACTGAAAAATTTAAACGTGCTGTTTTAAATAAAAATCTTACAACTTTTTTAGAATCAGGAGATAATAATTTAAGGAATGGTTTGCCACTTCCTTTTCCAATACTTACAAGTGTGTTTAAAGGAATAAGAAAAGGCGAAACAATGGCATTTGCGATGCCTTCAAATGCTGGTAAAAGTAGATTTACAATAGATATTGCAGCACATGTAGCATTAGTACATAAGAAAAAGGTACTAATTATTTCAAATGAGATGTCAGAAGAAAAAATGAAATTATGTTTAATAACTACAATAATAAATAATAAAGCAATTCAAGAAATACACGGAGTACATTTAAGTAAAACAGAAGGAGAGTTATTAGAATTTAAATTTAGAGCAGATGATCCTAAAAAGGTAGAGACAGATGAAGAAGGATTTATATTAAGGAAGCCTAATGAAAAACAAGGAGATTTTGTAAAAAGGTTAACAAAAGAATCTGAAGAGTTTAGAAAAACTATAAAAATCACAGATTGGGCAAATAAAGAAATTAAAAATGCAATTTACTTTATTAATATAACAGACCATACAAATGATGAATTACAAAAAGTTATTATGAACTATTATTATAAAGAACAAATAGAATATGTATTTTATGATACATTAAAAACAGATACAGCAAATATTGGTATAGGTGAAGAATTAAAGAAAACAGCAACTATTCTTTCAAATTTAGCACAAAACTTTAATTTATATATTTGCTCAACATTGCAATTAGCAGAAAGCAATACTTTGCCAGTAAACTTAAATGTAAATGATTTAGCAGTAAGTAGAACAGTAAAAGAGGTATTAGATACACTTTGTTTAATGAAACAGATAAATAGAGATACTCTTAAAGATTATGAATATTCATTAAATGAAGTAGATACTAAGTTCTTTAATCTAAAAAAATATGATGATCCTGATATTAGATATTATGCTTGTGTTGTAGATAAGAACAGGGCTGGTGCAAAACCAACTTTACTATTTAGATTAAACCTTGCATATAACGTATGGGAGGAACTTGGATATTTACGTTTAAAACAAAATCCAGAAGGAGAAGAATAATATGAGTAAATTAGATGATTTTATAAAACTTATGGTAGGAAATTTTGATAATTCAGAACAATATGATAAATTAAAAGATAAAGGTTTTCCATTTGCGAGACATGTAAATACGGTTTGTAATAATAAAATAAAAAACTTACCGGATGATTTTAAAGGGATATTTGTTTTAGAGGAAAGTTATTATACTGTAAATGAAAAAACAAACGCATCTTCACATTTGTTTCTGTTTACAGAAGAAGACGGGATAAAACTTACTTCATATGAAATTCCAAAAGAATATGGAAAATCTGTTACATATAATGATATAGATGAATTAGATTATTTAAATTTAAAAGTTTCAGAAAAATTTACTCCAGCTATATATAAATTAGATAATGGAGTGTGGGAAGGTGGAAGTGAAAGTATGTTTACTCCAGTCCTAAAATTTAAATTATTTGAAAGATTCTCTGAAAAAATGTTAGAAGTTTCTGAAACAATGGAAATTAACGGGAAAAGAACTTTTGGATACGATGAGCCAATTATATATAAGAGAATTAAATAATGATTAGTAAATAATACTATAATTTGATTTTTATGTAAATTCTTAGTATAATTATATAGAAATTAAAGTGAGGAACGGAGAAATTTTATGGATAGAATAAAAACATTTGCAATATATGTACTAATATTAATAGTATTTTATATACTTTCTAATATTCTAATATCTGTTGGCTTGAACTCTAGTTATGTAAATATTAGTTCAAAAGGAGAAATACCAAAACAAGTAAATATAGAAAAGGCACAAGCTACACGTATAAATGGTAGAATTTATGGAACTATAACTAATTCAGAGACAGAAGATATTGGTGGTAAATATTTAGAAGTAGAATTTTATTCTGAAAGAGATGTCTTTTTAGGAAGAACATATATTCAAATTAATGATTTAAAAGAAAATGAAACACAAGATATTGAATTGCGTTTTAAATTACAGGATGTAAATTATTATACAGTTAGTATTGCTGACGAAAAGGTAGAAAATGATACAGAAAAGGTAGAGATAATACATGACGATGTAACTAGAGCAGCAGTTATGGTTGGTCTTATACTTGGAATAATTGATATTCCATTTATATGGTTTTCAGTATAAAGGAAGAGTCCATTAAAAAATAAGTAAAGTTAATAAAAAACTTCTTTCATAATATAAAAAGTGAAAGAAGTTTTTATTTGTATACTAAAATAAAAAATTTAAATTGATAAAAAAGTTGCTTTTTTAAAAATTATATGTTATTATATGTAAAGTTTTATTTTGAAATTTATTTCTAAAATATTTAAAAATTATATTATTAATTTCCCCCAAAAATGAAATTTAAAATTTATTCTAAGAAAAACATTTTATAGTGGGATTTTTATTTATCTCTTTTTTTCAATTTATTAAAAAATTTAGTATTGACTTAAGATAAAGTTAGTAGTAAAATTAATTTACTATTAAAAATGAGAGGAGCAAAATTAAATTTTTGTATTTAAGATGAAGTTATTAATAAATCAAACTAGTTTTTACAATTTATTGTAAAAGCAGAAAGGAGAAAAACTTAATGGAAGAAAAAATAATTAAGCTACTTACTGATATGCATTCTGATATTAAAGACATGAAAAGTGATATTACAGACATAAAGGAAAGACAAGAAAAAATGGAAGCTGATATTACAGTAATAAAGGAAGAACAGGAAGTAATAAAAGCTGATATTGTAACAATAAAGGAAGAACAGGAAGTAATAAAAGCTGACATTGTAACAATAAAAGAAGAACAGGAAGTAATAAAAGCTGATATTATAGGAATAAAAGAAGAACAGGAAGCAATAAAAACTGACATTGTAACAATAAAAGAAGAACAGGAAGCAATAAAAGCTGATATTATAGGAATAAAAGATGAACAGGAAACAATGAAAGCTAATATTTCCAATATACAAACAGAATTAGAAACAGTTAAAAAGGGACAAAACAAAATAAGAAAAATTGTTAATTCATTAAAAAGTTCACAATCTGTAATTAATAACAATTTATTATTTGTAAGAGAAACTCAAGAAAAAATGCAAGAAGAATTAGGAATAACTAAAGAAAACGTAATTAAAATATTAGAAGCACAAAATGGAAAAAATGATGTACTAAAGCTAAAGTTAATAAAATAATGTAATTTAAGTAGAAATAAGTAGAAAAATAAAACTATATTCGTTTATTTGAATAAAAAATAAAACTTCTTTCATAATATTTTAGAAATGGAAGGAGTTTTTTAATTGATATAAAATGGTTTAAAGTAAGCTGTTGATAATTATTTACTCTTATGCTAAGATATGATTATAAACAATGATGAAAATATATTGAATAGATAGATAAGAGGTTTGTTTATAATAAAAGATAGGGAGGGAAAATTATGAAGAAAAAAGAAGTTGATATAAATGAAGTATTGAAATATTTTTATGAAATAAGTAAAATACCAAGAATGTCTGGAAAAGAAGAAAAAATTGCAGACTATATAGAAAATTTTGCAAAAGAAAGAAATTTAAAATATACAAGAGATGAATACAATAACATTATAATATTTAAAGAGGCTACAAAAGGAAATAAAAGTACTGAAAGCATAATGTTACAATGCCATTTAGATATGGTATGTGAAAAAGAAGAAAATAGTAATCATGATTTTCAAAAAGAAGGGTTAGATGTTTATATCGAAGGAGATTATATTAAAGCAAAAGGTACTACATTGGGAGCAGATAATGGAATAGGAGTAGCAATAATACTTGCTATATTAAATTCAAATGAGATAAATCATCCGAAAATAGAGGCTATATTTACAGTGCAAGAAGAAACAACAATGGAAGGAGCAAAGAAAATAGATGTAAGTATGCTAGAAAGTAAAAAAATGATATGTTTAGATAATATGAATGAAAAAGAATTGTGGATTGGATGTGCAGGAGCCAAAATTTTTGAATATGAAATGGAAGGAAGTATGCACAAAAACGATAAAGATTACATTTCGGCAAGAATAGGAATAAATGGATTTAGAGGTGGACATTCTGGAAAGGATATAGCTAAAAAAAGAGGAAATCCTATAAAAGAGATGGGAAATTTATTGAATAAATTATATAATAAATATAATATTTATTTAAAATCTATCTATGGAGGAAGAAAAGTTAATGTAATACCACGAGAATGTTATAGTGAGATATTTGTAAAACAGGATGATTTTGAAAATATATCTAAAGATATAGTAGAATATAATGAAGTATTGAAGAAAAAAAATATAAATGATAGTGAAAACATTAAAGTAAGTATAGAGCAAATTAAACAAGGTGATGACAATAGTTTTAATTCAGATACAACAAAAGAAGTTATAAATGTTTTAAAAGAAATAAAAAATGGTGTATATTATGAGGATAAATATTCAAACCCTTTAGTTTCATTAAATATAGGAGAGATAGAAAGCACAGAAAATAAAGTAAAAATATCCTTTTCTATAAGAACGAATAGAAGTGAGATAGAAGAAAAATTAGAGAATGAGTTAAATAACATAGTTAACAAATATAATATACAAGTGAAAAAAAGCGAATTGTCAGGTTATGAACATAAAGAAAGATCAATGTTTGTAGATAAATGTAAAGCAATATATGAAGAATATTTTGGGATAAACCCAAAAGTTATTGATATGCATATTTGCTTAGAGGCAGGCTTTTTTGGAGAAAAAATACCAGGGTTAGATTTTATTGCAATTGCACCAAATATATATGATGCTCATAGTCCGCAAGAGAGATGTTCAATAAGTTCATTAAAGAAAATATATAATTATATTATTATAATATTAAATGATATTTAGTATTAAAATTATGTTAAGTCGTTGACAAACATGTAAGAAAATGGTAATATATGAATATCTAGATGGTTTAACACAGAAGGGAGTGTAACTACAAATTTTAATTTGGTGAATGAAGGGAAGATGAATAAGGAGGTATTTCCATGAAGGAAATCAAAAGCTTTAACATTTTTATTGGTGCACCAAAGGACTTCGAGGATAAAGAGCGAGCAACAAAACGGTGCTTGGAGATAGCAAATAATGCTACCTTTCCAACGGATTATCAGGATATGTATGAGCATCTTTTTGGAAATGAAAATGCAGAACTATTCATGATAATGGATGAAAATAGTGAAATCTATGGATTTGCTACATGTGATAATGTTACTGAAAGTAGTAATACTTATATACATGGTATTATTGTTCATCCAGATATTCAAGGGATGGGATTTGGTTCAAGGTTGCTTCGTGAAATCATAAAGAAAGATGGAAACGTGTTTCTAACAGCTAGAACCCATAATCCAAGAGTATATGAAATGATGAGTAATGAAGTATATAATGGAAATACAGAGTTGGTATTTCCAAGTGTCACTTCTCATGATGTACCAGAAGAAATATGGAAAGTCTTGCGTTCACATCCAGATATGCTTGAAGCAGATGAAGATATGATTGTACGAAATGCATATCCCGATGAAAAAATCAAGCAGAAGGTAAAAAATAGGAGTATTTATAATATATTCCAAAAACTTAATCCAAATGATGCACAAGCTATAGTAGTCTGCACGAAAAAACCCAAATGGCTTTAACTAAATAGTAGAAGCTAAAATAAATTGCAGAAAGTAAAGGTATATGTATATCCTTGCTTTCTGCAATTTTTCAGTAATGAAAAGTAAAAAAATTATTATAGATAGAGAGTTAAAAGAAAAATAAAATTATTTAGTTTAACAAATATTTAACAAAATAAAACTTCTTTCATAATATATAGAAATGAAAGGAGTTTAGGTTATGAATTATGAATTGTTAGAAAATGGAAATGTAAAAATAGGTGAAAAAGCACCTGATTTTGAAGCTATATCAACATTTGGAAAAGTAAACTTAAAAGATTATGCAGGAAAATGGATTGTATTGTTTTCTCATCCAGGAGATTTTACTCCAGTTTGCACAACAGAAATGATAGCTTTTACAAGAGCACATACATATTTCAAGGAAATAAATACAGAATTGTTAGGATTAAGCGTGGATAGTAATAGTTCACATTTAGCATGGGTGTATGATATTTATTGTAGAACAGGAATCAAAGTATCTTTCCCAATAATAGCAGATAGGAATGCATTAATTGCAAGAAGATATGGAATGATATCTAATGAAGTAAGTACAACAGAAACTGTTAGAAATGTCTATATAATAGATGATAAACAAATAGTTAGAACAATATTAATATATCCAATGAATGTTGGTAGATTTATTCCAGAAATATTAAGAACAGTAAGAGCACTGCAGATGGCAGATTGTATGGGAGGAGCAACTGCTGCAAATTGGATGCCAAATCAACCTGTAATAGTACCAAGTCCACAAACGTATAGTGAGCTAGAAGAAAGGGTAGAATATATAAATAAGAATAGAAACGGAATTAATTGGTATTTAAGTTTCAGACAGCCAAGTGAGAAATGTATAGAAAATAAAGAAAATAGTAGTGATGGTGAAGAAAAATGTTAATGGAATCAATTGGAAATACTCCAATAATAAAAATTAAATGCAAATATAAAGGAAAAGAAATAAATGTATTTACTAAATTAGAATATTATAACCTAACAGGGAGTATAAAAGATAGAGTAGCTTATTATATAATAAATGAAGCTAAAAAAAGAGGAGAATTAAAAGAAGGAGAGCCAATAATAGAAGCGACAAGTGGGAATACAGGAATTGCACTTGCAGCATTAGGAGCATATTATAAACATCCAGTGTATATTTTTATGCCAGATTGGGCAAGTAAAGAAAGAATACAATTAATGAAAAATTATGGAGCAAATGTAATATTGATTTCTAAAGAGGATGGAGGATTTATAAAGTGCGTAGAAGAAGCTAAAAAATTAGCAAAAGAAAAAAATGGATTTTTAGCGAATCAATTTGGAAATATGGACAATTATAGATCACATTTTGAAACAACAGGAAAAGAAATAATAGAAGGCTTAAAAGATTTAGGAGAATCAGTAGGAGGCTTTGTCTCAGGAGTTGGAACAGGTGGAACTTTAATGGGAATAGGAGATAGATTAAGAAAAGAATATAAAGAAATAAAAATAGTAGCATTAGAGCCAGATAAAATGCCAATAATATCTCAAGGAAAAATAATTTCTCAGCATAAAATAGAAGGAATAGGAGATGACTTTGTACCAGATTTACTAGATAAGAGCAAAATAGATGAAGTAATATTAGTAAATGATGAAGATGCAATAAATATGTCCAGAAAACTAGCAAAAGAATTAGGATTGGGAGTTGGGATATCATCAGGAGCTAATTTTATTGCAGGAGTATTGCTTGCATATCAAATTGAAAAAAGTGTTGTAACTGTATTTGCAGATGATAATAAAAAATATTTATCAACTGATTTAAGTAAAGAAATTGATAATAATAAAGAATTTGAATCAAATAAAATAGAGTTAATTGATTATGAGTAAAAAGGTTAGAGACGAGTTTTTGTCTAATTTTGTAAAATAATGAAAATGTTAGGCAAAATTGCTCGTCTTTATTTGTTTTAAAAATACTTGACATATTCTAAAATAAGCAATAAAATAACAACGTAGAAAATAAAGTAAAAAGGAGGAATTATTATGTTAGTTACAACAAAGGATATGTTTGAAAAAGCAATGAAAGAAGGATATGCAATAGGTGCATTTAACGTAAATAATATGGAAATAATACAAGGAATTATGGATGCAGCAGCAGAGGCTAAATCACCAGTTATATTACAAGCATCATCAAGTGCAATAAAATATGCAAGAATAGGATATTTAATGAAAATGATAGAAGCAGCAGTAGAAGAACATCCAGAAGTTCCAGTCGCAATTCACTTAGATCATGGACCAGATTTTGAAACAGCTAAAATGTGTATTGATAATGGATTTACATCTGTTATGATAGATGGTTCAAAATATGATTTTGAGGAAAATGTAAGATTAACAAAACAAGTAGTAGATTATGCTCATTCAAAAGGAGTAGTAGTTGAAGCTGAACTTGGAAAATTAGCAGGAATAGAAGATGATGTAAATGTAGAGGCATCAGATGCTATGTATACAGATCCTGCACAAGCTGAAGAATTTGTAAAAAGAACAGGATGTGATTCTTTAGCTATTGCTATTGGTACAAGCCATGGAGCATACAAATTTAAAGGAGAAGCTAAACTTAGATTTGATATTTTAAAAGAAGTAAAGGAAAGAATACCTAATACTCCAATAGTATTACATGGAGCATCTACAGTTATTCCAGAATTAGTAGATATGTGTAATAAATATGGTGGAAATATCCCAGGAGCAAAAGGTGTACCAGATGAAATGTTACATGAAGCAAGTATATCTGGAGTATCAAAAATAAATGTAGATACAGACTTAAGATTAGCTATGACAGCAGGAATTAGAAAAGTATTTGCAGAAGAACCAAGTGCATTTGATCCAAGAAAATATTTAACACCAGCAAGGGATTTAATTAAAGAAACAGTAAAACATAAAATGGTAGATGTTTTTGGTTCAAGTAACAAAATATAAAAGCATTATTATGCAGACAAAATGTGATATAGAAAAATTTTATTTTTCTATATCATAATTTGTATATGGGGGATGAAAATGAAAAAAATAAGAATAGTATTAATATTTATTACAATGATATTTGTATTTTGCCTAACAGATAATGTTTTAGCGAAGGAAGAAGAAACTACTAAATTGCTATATCAAGATATAACAATAAATGAAGATGGCTCTATGACTGTAAGAGAAGCTGCTTGGCTTAAAGGAGAATATAATGGTAGATTAAGAGATATAGATTTTAAAAACCCTTATGCAATTGCTTTTACTGGAATATATAGTAATTTTACAGGAAATACAGATATATATGATGGAACAGGCATGAAAGATATTAAAGTATATGACATATCACAAGAAAATTTTAATTCGATTGATGATATAAAAAAAGCTGAAACTATATATGAAGAAGTAAGAAGTGCATCTAATGGCGACTATGGAGTTTATGAACTTACAGAACATAGCTCGAGTAGAGATTTTAAAATTTATTGCCCTAATAACAAAAATAAAGTTATGTGTATAGAATATACTATTGAAGATGCAGTTGTAGTGCATAATGATGTAGCAGAATTATATTGGAATGTATTAGGAGATTATTTTGAAGAAATTGTAGAAGATTTCCAAGTTGTTGTACATTTACCAGGAGAAGATAGTGATGTTAGAATTTGGACACATGGGCCACTTACTGGTGAAAATAAGATATTAGATTCTAAGACATTGTATTTTAAAGATACAAATGTAGATAGTTATACTCCAGAAACTATAAGAATTATGTTTAATAAAGATTTGGTGCCACAAGCTACTAAAAAATCTAATATAGATGGAAGAGATAATATTTTAAAATATGAGCAAATGCTGGCAGATACAGCAAATTCGGAAAGAGAAAAAGAAAAATTGAATCTTGAAAGTAAAGCAAGTGAAGCAGTAGTTGATTTAGAAGAAAATCAAAGGATGTATTATTATAATTATGCATTAGAACTAGTAAATGAGTTAGATGAAACAAGCAAAGAAAAACAAAATTTCTTAGATAGAATAGAAAAAACAAAAGACATGGTAAATGAGAATTGGAAAGAAGGATTAAAATATAATATAAAGAGTTTAATAGATGATAATTATATGTTTTTAACAAGAAGCAGACTAGAGGATTTTAAAGAAAATGTAGAAGAAGGTTTTGATGAAGAAGCAAAAAAGGAATATCTAAATATTTATGAAAAATTAAATAATGTATTAGAGGTAAAACAAGCAAGATTAAGGAAAGGTTTTACAATTTTTGTTATAATTACAAATACCATCTTAGGTGCTATTGCTATATATAAATTAATAAAAATAATTAATGAAAGACATAAGTTTAAAGGACACTATTATAGAGAGTTTCCAAGTGAGGATAATCCAAATGTCTTGGAATATCTAATGAAAAGGAAAAGTACTAATATAGGATTTTCAGCAACAATATTAAATTTAATAAACAAAAAAATAATATCTTATGAAAAAAATCCTGATAATGATGATGTAATATTAGTTCTTGAAAACAAAAGTTATAGAGGAACAAGTGCTGAAGCTGTAGCTCTATATGTTTTATTTAATATGGTTGGAAGAGACAATAAATGTAATTTAAAATCTTTAAAAAATTATGGAAAAAACACATCTAAGGCTAAAAATTTAATTAAAAGAATTGATGAGTTTGAAAAAGTAACTAAGGAAGAAACAGAGAGGAAAGAATATTTTAAAGGAAATGAGACATCAATTATTTATAAAATTTTTGTAATTATAAATTATGTTTTAAGCCTTTGTCTTGCATTTGGAGTATTTTATGGATTAAGTAATTGTACTTTGCAAGTTTTAGGTTATTTACTAGGAATTACAATAATTAATAGTATCTATTTAGTTATAAATGCTAATGATAAAAATAGAACCAAAAAAGGTAAAGAAGAATATTCAAAATGGCTTGCCCACAAAAGATTTCTAAAAGATTTTAGTAATTTCGATGAAAAAGATTTACCTGAAATTACTTTATGGGAAAGATATTTAGTTACAGCAACAGTTTTAGGTTGTGCCGATAAAGTAGAAAAGAAGATGAAAATGAGTATTACAGATACAAGTAATATAGATACAAATTTATTAATATATCAAAGTGTAAATTTAGGAATAACTAGAGAATTAAGCAGAAGTGTTGAAACAGCTATTCATAATAGTTCTTATAGTATTAGCTCATCTTCATATAGCTCAGGTGGAGGATTTGGAGGCGGATCATCTGGTGGCGGCGGACGGCGGAGGCCGGAGGCGGCGGTGGAGGTCGTTTCTAAATAAATATGAAAATGAAAATACAGAGAAAAAATTATTCTCTGTATTTTTGTTTCATAGCTTGATTTATTCTTCGCTCTGCATCCTTTTTAGCAATATCTTGACGTTTATCATATAATTTTTTACCTTTACCGAATTCCTAATTCTACTTTTACTAAACTTCCTTTAAAATATAAACTAATAGGAACTAAGCTATAACCTTTTTGTTTTGTTAATCCAATTAATTTATTTATTTCTTTTTTATTTAATAAAAGTTTTCTATCACGCATAGGATCTTTATTAAAAATATTTCCCTGTTCATATGGGCTAATATGCATTCCCACAATAAAAACTTCACCATTTTTAATAATAGCATAGCTGTCTTTTAAATTAGCTTTTCCTTTTCTAATAGATTTTATTTCTGTACCGGAAAGTACAATTCCTGCTTCTAATTTATCTTCAATTGTATAATTATGATAAGCAGTTGGATTTTTTGCAATTAATTTTGTATTCATGTTACTACCTCTGTTTTTTATATTTTACAACAAATATTATAACATATAAAATATAAAAATGCACTTTAAAATTTACTTAAAGTGCATTTATTAAGATAAAAATTAATCTCTATCATCATATCTAGAAGATTTTACTTGGCTTCCATAGTACCACACAAGAGCAACTATTGCAATTGTAGCAATTCCCATGATTAACCAAGTCCATGTTGTAGAAGTCATTCCCATGAATGTTGCAGCTCCATTTGCATTTGTAGAAGTTCTAGTAGCTAGATATCCATTATTATTTGGATTGTCATTAGTATCTTTAGTAGTACCAGTAGAATTTCTCATAGAGTTAGTAGCAGATTTTGCACCATTTTCCACACCGTTTGTCATATCTTTAGCAGTATTAGATACTCCACCAGCTGCATCTTCAACGGCATTTTCTGCGCCACCAACTACATTTCTTACACCATTTGCAGCATCGTGTAACATATTGGCGCCATCATTTGCAAGAGAGACGCTAAAAACGAAAACAATAGTTACAAGTAAAATGCATGTGCTTAATATTAATTTCTTATACATAAAAGGTTCCTCCTATAAAAAAATTAAAACAATATTTTCCATAATAAAGCCATATGAAAAATAATTATAATATTAGTATTTTATTTTTTAAATAAAATATACATGGAAAAAATTAAAGCTCTATTTTAAATAGAGCTTTAAAGATTATCAATTTTAATATTTTTCAATTTTATTTTTTTAATTTTATTTTTAAAATTTTATTTTTTTAATCTAATTAAAATTGCAATTGCAAGTAAAATAAGTAAAACACCAATAACAATTAAAAGAATATTTAATATGTTTGGTAAACCTAATTCACTTTCTGGTAAAGTACTAGTTACTTTTGCTGAAGAAGAACTTGAATTTGTAGATGTGTTTGGTGTGCTTGAAGTATTTGTATTATATGATCCAGTATTTGTGTATGCTGAATTATTGGTATTTGAAGTAGTACTACTTGTTGTATTTGAAACAGTATTTCCAAATGTATTTGTATCAGTAACATTTTGGTTATCATTTAGTGAAGTATTTGTATCTGTTTCATTAGTTGTATTTGTTGACATGTTAGAAGTTAAATCTGTACTTAAATTTAGATCAACAGCGTAACAACTATTTAATAAAAACATAAAAGTTATAATACTTACAGATATTATAATAAATTTTAAATTTCGTAATTTTGACATTTTAAACCTCCTAAATGAAATAATTACATTTCATATCTTTTGTTCTTACAAAATATATAATATCACAAAGGTTAGTTGCTGTCTAGTAAAATTACAAAAAATTCAAAAATATTTAAAAATAAAGAACAGATAGAATTATGTGGAATTGGAGTGAGAAGTTTTTAGAACATTGAAATTTACCCAAAAAAGATTTTTATAGGTTCTGCTTTTCTTTTAAAATAAGAAAAATAAAATAAAAGGTCTTTAAATTTTATGTTAATTGTGTTAAAATGTTAAAGATAACTTTTTAAGCTATCAAGTAACAAATGTTACTTTGTACATGCAACAAGGAAAGACAACAGATAGGAGAAAGGAACTATCATGTGGGAAATGTGTGCAGTAAAAGGCTCAAAATTGGAGTTTTGGCCAGGAGATGTTACATCTCTTAAACTTAAACATTTTAAGGAAAAGACACATATTGTAAGTCAAGAAGAAAACGGATGGAAAGATTTTGAATATTTTGTATCAGACCTTGAAGGTTCTTTGAATTTAACTTTTGTTGGAAAGGAAAATATACAGAAGGAACAATATCTAACATTCTTTGCTGACCCAATTTTTCATATTGGATTTTACGGAGCAAAAGGCTTTATAAATGCTACTAGAATTTTAAATGAATTGGCTGGAGTTTTTTCTATTCCAGGTGTTATATTTTCAAGGTCAATTACAGTAAGAGATTATGCAAATCTTACTAGGGAAAAGGAATTTCATGAACGCATTAAAGAAGAACAATATGTTTATCAAAAAACTGATTTTTCACCCCAAAGTTTTACTAACAATAGGTATGAAAAAGAAAGAAAGGCTATACAAAATTCATCATTTTTTGCTATAATACTCGGCTTTGACGAAAATGAAAAAGAAATCTTTTCGCCAAAGGAACATTGGCTTGCAAGTACGTTTTGTCAAACCTATCCTGACCATGCAGAATTTGGTGTTGGTTGTGCACTTTATAACCAAATTTGTTGTAAAGATCATTGTAAAACACTTTTTTCTACTAATGGTAGGGAAGACATGGAAGTAATGTACTTAAGACCTGTCATTTCCATAAACGCCAAATATATTGGATTTTATTTGGAAATAGAAGGACTTGGACTTACAGGTGCAATGCAAATACTTGCAGAAGGAAATGGTTTTTAAAAAGTATCTGTTACATTTTGTAATAGACATGGTAGTTACAAAGAGCTGTTTTTTGGGACGGGGTCAAAAAACAGCTCTAAAATTAAATAATGAATTAAATTAATAGAAAATTTTAAGTATAACTTTCTATAAAAAGAATTTTTGCAATAAAAGGGGTTACTTCATTTATATCATACCAACCAGAAGATTTGCTATCATTTTTACCACCATTAGGATTAGAAACATAAACTTTATTATTATCATCACAAGCAAGAAGAACTAAATAATGTGAAGCAGTAGTCCATCTATTATCATGTGGTTTATTCCAAACACAAACAAGAATAGGTCTATTAGTTTTCAAGTAGTCCAAAATATAATTATTAGAAAAATATGATGTATCATATAAGAAGTCTGTATTTTTTATTCCATAATAATTTCTTAAAACACTACCAAAGTCATTCCCATCAAGAACGGGATAAAATTCTTTTCTTAAATCTTCAGGAGTAACATTTTTTCCATAACCACTAGCAATAATTGATAAAGCAGTAATACCACAACCATTTTCTTCCATAGTACCACCCCAATAAGAATTTTGTGCCCAAGAGCTATCACCGTTTTGTTTAAATTCTTTATATGTTTTTTTATTTTCATCTATTGTTGTAAAAGTAGTAAAATAACCATCTTTATCATTAACTGTTTCTTGGCCTATACCAGAATAATTGTCATTTTTAGAATTAGACAAAGGTAAAAATATATTAGTAGTTAAGGAATAGTTTAAAGTGTATAATAAATAAATCCCAAATAATATAATAATTATAATAAACAAAATAAATTTTAAATTTAATTTTTTCTTTTTATTTCTTTTAATATTTTTATTCATATAAATCACCCTGAAATATTTATACCAAATAAAAAATAAAAGTTCTTAAAGAAAATCTAACAAAATTCTTAACATTTTCTTACGATTTATAAAATCATGTAAAAAACAATAATTTATATGTTATAATTTATTTAGTAAAAGAGAGGAAGGACGAAATGAATATATTAGTATTGGATGATGAAAAGGAAATTGCAGATTTGGTTGAAGTCTATTTAAAAAATGAAAACTACAATGTATATAAATTTTATAATTCGATTGATGCAATAAAATGTATTGATAAAGAAAAATTAGATATGGCAATACTAGATATAATGATAAATGGAAAAAATGGATTTGAAATATGTAAATATATACGTGATAAAGGATTAAAATTCCCGATTATAATGCTTACCGCAAAAATAGAAGATAATGATAAAATAAAAGGCTTAACTCTAGGAGCAGATGATTATATAACAAAGCCATTTAATCCATTAGAATTAGTTGCAAGAGTAAAGTCACAGTTTAGAAGATATACATTATATAATGATGCTGAAAATAAGAAGAATAATGATATTATAGAAATAAATGGATTAACAATAGAAAAGCAAGAACATAAATGCTTATTATATGATAAAGAAATAGACCTAACACCACTTGAGTTTGAGATATTACTTTATCTTGCAAATAACAGAGGAAAAGTAATAAGTTCAGAAGAGCTATTTGAAAAGGTATGGAAAGAAAAATATTTTGATAGTAATAACACTGTAATGGTTCATATTAGAAGAATAAGAGAAAAACTAGGAGAGAACACTAAGAAACCAAAGTTTATAAAAACAGTTTGGGGAGTAGGTTATAAAATAGAGTAGGAGGCCTTGATTATGGTAGCTATTTATAGTTTTTTATGTGCTTTTTTACCTTGCTTGATTTATTTGCTTTTTAAAGATAGGAAAGAAAAGAAATTTTATATAATATTTATATTACTTTTTATTTTATATATTTGGATGGTATATAGTGTAACAGGAGCAGGAGGATTAACTGATATTATCTATGCACCAGAAGGCGG
Organism: uncultured Clostridia bacterium; assembly: GCA_944386735.1. Classification (GTDB taxonomy): domain Bacteria; phylum Bacillota; class Clostridia; order TANB77; family CAG-508; genus CAG-269. Next base: position 3,183 of record CALXCH010000002.1, on the reverse strand, counting down.
AATAAATAAACCAAATGTTAATCTTATACCATTTAGCACAGGAATAAGCATCACATTTTACCTAAATATAATTATGTGTGTACCACTAGGATTTTTACTTCCGTTTATTTGGAAAGGTTATAGAAGATTATATAAAACAACAGTGGTAGGATTTTGCTTTTCTTTATTAATAGAGTTGTCACAATTAATAACAACAAGAGCAACAGATGTAGATGACTTAATTGCAAATACATTAGGAACTATTATTGGATATTTCATATGGATGGTATTTAGTAAACTATTTAAAAAATATAAAAATGGAGTAAATGGAACAAAAGGACCAATAGCTTATATACTTTTTAGCTTTTTAGGAATGTTTTTCTTATACTTTCCGTTTTGGTTTGCATTTACAATAGAGCCCTTATTAGGATGATAATATAAATAAAAAATATTGGAGGATTAAAATTGGAAACAGATAAATTAACTAAAAGAAAAATGAAATTGTTTATAACTTTACTTGGAAACTTAGCAATTGCAGTGGTTGCTTCTATTGTAGTATATTTTATACTTGCTTTATTTTTTGAAAATACTTTATCAGTATTAGTAGAAAGATTAAATTATGACCTATATGCTTGGATAGTTGAAAATAGAGATATAGTTGTTTATATTTATATTGGAATTGTTTTGGCTGTTATAATATATAGATTTATCTCAAAATATGTAGATAGTATAAACGAGGTATATAAATCTTTAGATTTAATATTAAAAGAAGATAATGAAACAATAAAACTTCCAAGTGAAGTAAATGAATTTTCAGAAAAGTTAAATGATATAAAATATGATTATATATTAAGTAAGAAAAATGCAAAAGAAGCGGAAGATAAGAAAAATGATTTAATTATGTATATGGCGCATGACCTAAAAACACCTCTTACTTCTATTATAGGATATTTAACACTTTTAACAGATGAGAAAGAAATACCAAGAAACCTGCAAGAAAAGTATATGAAAATTGCTCTTGATAAGGCATTAAGGGTAGAAGAACTTACAAATGAATTTTTTGATATAACAAGATATAACTTAAGCAGCATGCCAATAAATAAACAAAATATTAATTTGTCTTATCTTTTAGAACAATTGGTAGACGAGTGTTTCCCAATGCTAGAAGAAAAACATTTAAAATGTAATTTAGAAGCAGATGAAAAGGTTATGTATTTAGGTGATGGAGATAAACTTGCAAGAGCATTTGGAAATCTTCTTAAAAATGCAATAAATTATAGCTTTGAAAATACGACTATTGAGATAAAAATAAAGGAAGAAGAAAATAAAATATTAATTTCTTTTAAAAATAAAGGAGAAAAGATACCAGAATATAAACTAGATAAGATATTTGAAAAATTTTATAGAGGAGATTCATCAAGAACAAGTTCAACAGGAGGAGCAGGTCTTGGCCTAGCTATAACTAAAGAAATAATTGAGCTTCACGCAGGAACAATTACAGCAAAAAATGATGATGAATATATAGAATTTGATATTGAGTTAGAAAAGTAAATAAATCAAGTTAAAAGAATTAATGAAAAAGAAAGCAACCTTGAAATATAGGTTGTTTTTTCGACCACTTATTCTAATTGAAAAAAAGAAAAATAAAATATATAATACAAAAGTAAAAAACATATTGGTGTGAAGGAGGTAAAACCCTTGATAATCGATAAGGTAAAGAAATTAAATGGAGAAGAAAAGACAAAAGTTAGGAATGAAAAAGCATCAGACAGAATGATTGGAAAATGGGTAAAATGTGATAATTGTAAAGAAATAATTTACAAAGAAGATTTTCATAATAATTTAAGCGTATGTCCTAACTGTGGTAAACACTTTAGATTATCAGCAAGAAGAAGAATAAAACAAATAGCGGATGAAGGAACATTTAAAGAAATAGGAGCTGACATTTTAACAAAAGACCCTTTGCATTTTGATGGATACTTAAAAAAGGTAGAAAGTTTGAAAGAAAAGACTAAAATAGAAGAAGCAGTAAAATGTGGAACTTGTGAAATAGAAGGACAAAAAGTGGTATTAGGAGTAATGGACGGAAACTTTCTTATGGGAAGTATGGGCTCAGCTGTAGGAGAAAGAATAACCTTAGCAATAGAAACAGCAATAAAGAAAAAATTACCACTAATAATGTTTTGTGTATCAGGTGGAGCAAGAATGCAAGAAGGAATAGTATCATTAATGCAAATGGCAAAAACATCAGCAGCAATAGCAAAATTAAATGAACATGGACTTCTATATATATCTGTACTAACAGACCCAACAACAGGAGGAGTAACAGCAAGTTTTGCAAGTTTAGGAGATATAATCTTAGCAGAGCCAAAAGCATTAATAGGATTTGCAGGGCCAAGAGTAATAGAACAAACAATAAAACAAAAATTGCCAGAAGGATTTCAAAGGTCAGAATTTTTACTAGAACATGGTTTTATAGATAAAATAGTAGAAAGAAAAGATATGAAAGAAACACTTGCAAAACTAATTAGATTACATACAAAAGGAGGAAAATAAAATGAAAACAGCATGGGATAGAGTACAACTTGCAAGAGAATTAGATAGACCAAAAGCTATGGACTATATAAATTCTTTATTTGAAGATTTCATAGAACTTCATGGAGACAGAAACTTTGGAGATGATAAATCAATAGTAGGTGGAATAGGAACATTAGAAGGAAAACCTGTAACAGTAATAGGAGAACAAAAAGGAAAAAATGTAAAAGAAAATATGGAAAGAAATTTTGGTATGCCTGAGCCAGAAGGATATAGAAAAGCATTAAGATTAATGAAACAAGCAGAAAAATTTAAAAGACCAATAATAACATTTATAGATACACCAGGAGCATATCCAGGAATGGGAGCAGAAGAAAGAGGACAAGGAGAAGCAATAGCAAGAAACTTAATGGAAATGTCAAGAATAAAAGTACCAATAATATGTATTGTAATTGGTGAAGGTTCAAGTGGTGGAGCATTAGCAATAGGAGTTGGAGATAAAATAGTAATGCTAGAAAATGCAGTATATTCTATTCTTTCACCAGAAGGATTTGCAAGTATATTATATAAAGATTCAAGTAAAGCAAAAGATGCAGCAGAAAATATGAAATTAACAGCAAATGATTTGAAAAAATTAGGAATAATTGATAAAATAATCAAGGAGCCAGA
>CALXCH010000001.1 GCA_944386735.1 uncultured Clostridia bacterium | reverse complement strand
AGACGTACTTTTGTAAATCTAATGAAATATATAAAATTAGCAACAAGTTTCAACTTTGGGGAAGTTGTTTCTGTAATAATTGCAAGTGCATTACTTCCATTTTTACCAGAAACACCTATACAATTACTAGTGGAAGGATTACTTTATGACTTTGGCCAAATGACCTTGCCTTTTGATCACGTTGATAAAGAATCTATACAAAAACCTAAAAAACTAGATACAAACAGTTTAAAACATTTCATGTTATTTATGGGACCTGTCAGCTCTGCTTTTGATATGGTAGTATTCGCATCACTTTGGTTCATTTTCAGAGTTAGAGATGTTGCTACATTCCAAACAATTTGGTTTAGCTATAGTATCGTTTCAAACTTAATTGGTATGCATATTATAAGAACAGCAAAAATACCATTTATACAAAGTAACGCACATAAAGCTGTTTATATATCATCTACATTATTAATTATTATAGGTTTAATTGTTCCATTTACAGGTCTAGGAGCTATGATAGGATTAGTTCCAATTGCTGCTAAATATATTTTCTTAATATTTGCAGTTACAATTCTTTACTGTTTTGTTGCATTATTTGCTAAGAAGATTTATATTAGAAAATATGGTGAATGGATTTAGAAAGTACTATGCTGCTATGCTGTTTTCCGGGACGGGGTCAAAAAACAGCATAATAATATAATTTAAAACATAAAAAATACACCTTCATTTTAAAGGTGTATTTTCTTTTGCTGTTTTTTGACCCCGTCCCGGAAAACAGCAATTCTTACACAGTTACATTTTCTGCTCCTATTAATTCTCCAAAAAATTTTAATATTTCATCTGTTACATACATTTGTCCACAAGGTCTATATTCTTCCCCTATTTTTATTTGAACATTTATATTATTTCTATCTCCATGGAAATAACATATTGCTCCCCTTAATTTATTTTTATGTTCTTCATCTAAGTTCGTTATATCTAATGTTAAAATTCTTTGTTTTTGCTCACCAAAGTCTTTTATTTCATTTGCAATAATAGTTGTTGTATCATCTTCTCTTATACTTAATCTTCCATCTACCATTACAATATTTTCTTCTACCAAACTTTTCCCTGCTCTTAAATAAGCATTTTCAAAAACAATTACCTCTGATGTTCCATATAAATCTTCAATTGTCACAAACGCCATTATCTTATTGTTTTTAGTATATTTCTTCTTAATTGAAGTTATTATTCCTGCATATTTAACATTCTGTCCATCTTGATATTTTGGCTTTTCAGTTTGAATTTGTTCGCTATCTTCACTTAAATTAGTTGACATTTGTTCATCTAATTTTCTAAGTTCTAGAGTATTTATAGTAGTCTGTCTTTCAATTTGATCTCTTAATTTTTCTAGAGGATGTCCTGATATATAAATACCAAGCATTTCTTTTTCTAGTGATAATAGTTCTTTTTCTGGAAGTTCCTCATGTTCTTCAAATTTATATTTCATTTCGTTTAATTCTTCTTTTTGTTCCTTACTACCTAAGTCAAACATTGATACTTGCCCTGATAAACCTTTTTTCTTTTCACTTTGGATACTATCAATTATTCCTTCAAATGATGCTAAAAGGGTACTTCTTGTTTGTTCAAATTCATCAAATGCTCCTGCTTTTATTAAACTTTCTACACATTTTTTATTTACATCTATATCTGCAATTCTCTCACAAAAATCTGTAAATCCTTTGTATTCTCCATGTTCATTTCTTTCATTTACAATATTATTTACAGGTTTTGTTCCTACATTTTTTATACTTCCAAGTCCAAAACGTATTTTTCCATCTTCAACTGTAAATTTAGAATAACTCTTGTTTATTTCTGGTTTTAATATTTCAATTCCTAAAGATTTGCATTCATCAATATATTGAGGTATTTTATCTAGATTTCCTAAGTAACTATTTAATGTTGCTGCCATAAATTCTGCTGGGTAATATGCTTTTAAATAAGCTGTTCTATATGCTACTACCGCATAACAAGCTGCATGACTCTTATTGAAAGCATATTTTGCAAACTCTGCCATTTCATCAAATATTTTATTTGCTGACTCTTCATCTATTCCATTTCTTACACAACCTGGAACTACTACATTTCCTTCTTCATCTACTTGTCCATGAATAAATACTTCTCTTTCCTTTGCCATAACATCTAGCTTTTTCTTTCCCATTGCACGTCTTACTAAGTCAGCTCTACCTAAAGAATATCCTGCTAAATCACGAACTATTTGCATAACCTGTTCTTGGTATACCATACAACCATAAGTTACATTTAAGATTGGCTCTAAGCTTGGATGTGTATATTCATTATGCCCCGGATGTTTTTTACCTTTTATATATCTTGGAATTTGGTCCATAGGTCCTGGTCTATATAAAGAAACTCCAGCTATTAAATCTTCCAAGCAGTCTGGTTGTAGTTCTTTCATGAAGTTTGTCATACCTTGAGACTCGAATTGGAATATTCCACAATTTTTCCCTTCTTGCCATAATTTATATACTTTTGGGTCTGACATATCTTTATCAAATTCTATTTTTATCCCTTTATCTTTCTCTACCATTTCCATTGTGTCTTGTATAACAGTAAGAGTTCTTAATCCTAAAAAGTCCATTTTTAAAAGTCCTAACTCTTCTAGAGTTGTCATTATATATTGTGTTGATATTTGCCCATCACGTACATATAGAGGTACATAAGTATCTACTGGTTCTTTTGTAATAACTACACCACAAGCATGAGTAGATGCCTGTCTTGGCATACCTTCTAGTCCCATAGCTATATCTAAAACTTTTTTTACTGTTTCCTCACTTTCATATCTATCACGTAATTCCTTATTTTGCTCTAATGCTTTCTTTATCGTTATATGCAATTCATTTGGTATCATTTTAGCTAAACTATCTGCTTCTGAATATGGTACATCTAAAACCCTTGCAACATCTCTTATTACCATTTTAGCGGCCATTGTTCCAAAGGTAATAATTTGTGATACATGGTCATGTCCATATTTATCTGATACATAATCAATTACTTCTTGTCTACGAGTATCACTAAAATCCACATCAAAATCAGGCATGCTAATTCTTTCAGGATTTAAGAATCTTTCAAAAAGCAAATCATATTTCATAGGATCAATATCTGTTATTTCAATAGCATATGCAATAATAGAACCTGCACCAGATCCACGTCCCGGTCCTACTGCTATTCCATTCGTTTTAGCATAGTGAATAAAATCCCAAACAATTAGGAAATAATCAACATATCCCATTTTCTTGATTACACTAATTTCATATTCTGCTCTATCTAATATCTCTTTACTTGGATTTTCGCCATATCTTTTCTTTATTCCATCATCACATAACTTTTTAAAGAAATCAAAATGTGTCGGAAATTCAGGTGGCACATCATAATTAGGTAATATTGTATGTCCAAATTCAAATTCCACATTACATTTTTCTGCAATTTTTACAGTATTTTCTATTGCGTCTGGAAAAGCTTTAAAATACTCTATCATTTCTTCTGGAGATTTTACATACAACTCATCTGTATCAAATCTCATTCTGTCTACATCGCTCATTCTTTTTCCAGTTTGAATACAAAGTAAAACCTCGTGGTTATAGGCATCTTCCTTTTTTAGATAATGTGCATCATTTGTTGCAACTAATGGTATATCAAGTTTTCTTGCAAGCTGTACTAATTTTTGATTTGCTAAAACTTGTTCTTTTATGCCGTTATTTTGTATTTCAATATAATAATCTTCTCCAAAAACTTTCTTATGCCATAGAGCAATTTCTTCAGCTTTATCATTATTTCCATTAAGTAATGCTTGGTTTACTGCTCCTGCTAAACATGCACTTAGACAAATTAGTCCTTCATGGTATTTTTCTAATATTTCTAGATCTATACGAGGTTTATAATAATATCCTTCAGTAAAACCAAGTGAAACTAATTTACTTAAATTTTTATATCCTTGATTATCTTTAGCAAGTAAAATCAAGTGATTATATTTATTGTCAATATTAGGCTCTTTATCAAAACGGCTTCTTGGTGCTACATAAACTTCACAACCAATAATAGGTTTTATTCCTTCCTTTTTGCATGCCTTATAAAAATCAATTGCACCATACATAACGCCGTGGTCTGTAATAGCCATAGCATCCATTCCAAGCTCTTTTGCTCTTACAGGTAAATCTTTTATTCTATTTGCTCCATCTAACAAGCTAAATTCACTATGTATATGTAAATGTACAAAATTTGACATCTTCTTCTCCTTTCATGTCGCAATGGGGACGTTTCCTTTACAACCATTTTGTCGTTTTGGGGACAGACCCTTTAATAGATGTGTCCCTCTTGCGACATTTTGTGTTCAAAGGAAACGTCCCAAATGCGACATTATCCTTCTACCCACACTGATGTTGATTTTTCTTTTACTTTAAAGTTTCCATATCCTTGTTCATCTATTAAAATCTCATCTTCACAATTTCCTAAACTATCTATAAATTTTTCTCCAGCAAACTGTGTTCCTATATACATTTTCTTTTCTCCATCACCTGCATTTGATATTACTACTGCTAGTCCTGATTGTAAATGTTCTTCGTCTCCTTCTCTTGTCCATCCTATAAAGTTTTTGTTATCAAAATAGTCATGCTCTTCTCCATATGCTTTTTCTTTTCTTAATTCTATTAAAGTTTTTAAATCTTTCATTGGTTCTATATTATCATGTGGTATGCCATAAAAATCTCCATAAAACACACATGGATATCCTTCACTTTTAAGCAAGATTATACTATATGCTGCAGGTTTAAACCAACTACTTACAAAGCTTTGTAAACTTTGCCCTGGTTGTGTATCATGATTATCTACAAATGTTACCGCTTTACTTGAGTTTTCTTTTAATAATGTATGTTCTAAAATCTGACTCAAATCATAATTAGGGTCATTTGATGCATTATAAAAATTGTAATGAAGTGGTACATCAAATAGAGATATTTCTCCTTCTGTTTCTGTTATATATCTATGTAGTTTTGATACATCTCCACTCCAATATTCTCCTACTGTGAATAATTCTTGCTTTGATTCTTCTCTTAATTTTTTTATCCAATCTCTATAAAAGTTAGCATTTATATGTTTTACTGCATCTAATCTAAATCCATCTACTCCTGTAAAGTCTAAATACCATTTTCCCCATTTATTACATTCTTCTACTACTTCTGGGTTTCCAAAGTCTAAATCTGCTCCCATTAAATAATCATAGTTTCCAAATTCTTCATCTACTGCTACACTCCAATCCTTATCCTTGAATTTAAAGATTGCATGTTCTTTAGAATTTTCATCATAATCTATTCCATCAAAATCTGTCCAGTTCCACTCAAAGTCTGAATATTTATGTTTTCTTCCCGGAAATGTAAATTTAGTTGCTACTCTTACTGTTTCTTGTTTTGCTTCTTCTATATTATGATTTCCCCAATCTACTTTATTTGCAGGTATTGTTTGTAGCATATCTGCTCCCATTTTATGATTTAGTACAATATCTGCATATGCTTCTATTCCTGCTTGATTTAATACTTGTATACAATTTAAATATTCATCTTTTGAACCATATTTTGTTTTTACAGTTCCTTTTTGGTCAAATTCTCCTAAATCATACACATCATAAACACCATAACCCACTTCATCTTTTCCACCTATTCCTTTATATGCAGGTGGAAGCCACAATGCTGTTATTCCAATATCTGCTAATTTTTCAGCATCTTTTGCTATATCATTCCACAAATTTTGATTACAATTCATATACCACTCAAAGTATTGCATTATTATTCCATTTATCTTTTTCATATTATTCTCCATCTCACTTAATTTTTTTGATTATATCACAAAAATTAAGAATAAACTATATTAAATTTTCTTATTTTTATTATTATTGTCTATCTAATTACCTGTTCTGATAATAATTCTCTTGTATTATAATCATAATAATCTATGGTTAATTTCCAATCTGAATTTCCACTTAACGATTGTTTTGTTATAGAATATAACATTACTTTTAATGGAAGTGCTTTTATGCCAACTTTATTTTTATCAGTTTCACTATAATATACTGAAACTTTTTTATATTCATTATCAAATTCCATTGTATAATTATCATTTATACTTTTTAAGGTCTTAATTTCTTCATTCATTCCAAGTTCTATTTTTCTTTCTATATCTTCTTTTGCTTCCTTAATAATCTCTAATGAAATTCCACCATTTTCATCTTGCTTAAATACATATATTTTTAATTTTGTATCAGGAGTATCTTCTGATGTATTATATTTAAGTTCAGTTCCATCAGCTAAATCTGTATCAATTGAATAGCTTTCTTTTTCTTTGATACATTCCTCTGTTTCCTCTGTTACAAAATAACTATGCGTTCCGTTTTTTACATATTTCAATTCTCTAGTTATATTTTCTCCATTTAATGCTGTAAAACCGAATACTATATTTCCTTCATTTATATTAAAGAAATTTACATTTACATCATACATAACTCCGCCATTATCCAAAAGTGTAGCTCTATAAAGCTCTGTATTTAATAAAAAATTAGTTATTTCTTGGTCTGATAATTCATTTCCTTCTACACTTCTTAAATTACTTCTAATTTTTTCATAATCTTCATTAGTTATACCTGCTAATAGATATTGTGCCATTTCTGTTATTCTTTCCTCTACTCTTCTCATACTATCGACCTTATATATGACAAATATAACTATTAACACAACTATTATACCTAATATTATTTTAGAACTTTTCTTCATAAACATTTTCCCCTTTTTATTTTTATATAATATATCATACTTTTAGATATTTTCATACACTTTTTATTATCTTTTACATTTGACATATTTTTACTATTTTTATATAATTACTCCCTGAAAGGAATGATTTTTTATGGATTACGTATATGAAAGAAAAATTAATTATTATGAAACTGATAGAATGGGAATTGTTCATCATTCTAATTATATTCGTTATATGGAAGAAGCAAGATGTTACTTACTTGACGAACTTGGTATGCCTTATTCTGCTTTTGAAGATAACAATGTTATGATACCTGTTCTTGGTGTTAATTGCACTTTTAAACATCATGTAACTTTTAATGATGTTATTTTAATTAAATTATATGTTAAAGAATTTAATGGAGTAAGACTTACTATGGGTTATACTGCAACTGAAAAGAATACAGGAGAAGTTGTTTTTACAGGCGAAACTAAACATTGTTTTACAGATAAAAACTTAAGACCTATTCGTCTTCAAAAATCTATTCCTGAATTCTATAAAAAATTTAATGATTTAAAGGAAAAAAGTCTTTAATTTTCCTTTGATTTATGTTACAATGTAGTAGATTTTAGAATAATTTGTCAAAAGATAAAACAAGGAGGATTTAAAATGGAATTTAATAGATGTAGTAGATGTGGAAGTTTTTATGTATCAGAGGGTAATGTTTGCCCAAACTGTAGTAAAAAAGATGGAGCTGAATTTATGCAATTTACATCTTATTTAGATGAAAATGGATTTAATAATTCTTTAGATACTATTTCTAATCAAACAGGAATATCTGTTAGAAACTTAAATCGTTTTGTTAAATATCCTGAATTTAAAAATTATAAAAAAGATTTTCAAAACGGTATTAATCAAAATCAAGATACTGGTTTTAACGGAATTACGCTTAACTAAGAAAGGATTTGAATTTTATGGAAAATGTTATAGACATACTTGAAAGAAGAGGTTACATTGAACAAATTACTCACCCAGAAGAATTAAAAGAACTTTTAGGAAAAGAAAAAATTTCTTTTTATATTGGTATAGACCCTACTGCTGATAGTTTACATGTTGGTCATTTTGTTTCACTAATGGTTGCATCTCATATGCAAAAATGTGGACATAGACCAATTATATTAGTTGGTGGTGGTACTGCTACAATTGGTGACCCTTCTGGTAAAACAGATATGAGAAAAATGCTTTCTCGTGAAGAAATTGACCATAACGTTGCTTGTATTAAAAAACAAGTTGAAAAATTTGTTAGTTTTGAAGGTGAAAATGCAGCAATAATAGTAAATAATGCAGATTGGCTTTTAGATTTAAAATTTGTTGATTTTGTACGTGAAATTGGTAGCCTATTTTCTGTTAATAAGATGCTTGCTGCTGAATGTTATAAACAAAGACTAGAAACAGGACTTACATTTTTTGAAATGAGTTATATGCTTATGCAATCTTATGACTTCTTACATTTATATAATGAATATGGTTGTAAGTTAGAAATGGGTGGAAATGACCAATGGTCTAATATTATAGGTGGAGTTGATCTAATTAGAAAAATAGGTAAAGACGATTCTTTTGGTTTAACATTTAAACTTCTTACAACTAAAGAAGGTAAAAAAATGGGTAAAACTGAAAAAGGTGCTTTATGGCTTGACCCTAACAAAACTTCTCCTTATGAATTTTACCAATATTGGAGAAATGTTGAAGATGATAGCGTAGAAAATGTTTTAAAAATGCTTACCTTCTTACCTATTGAAAAAATAAAAGAACTTGCAAGCCTTAAAGATGAAAAAATAAATGATGCTAAAAAAATTCTAGCATATGAAATTACTAAATTAGTTCACGGTGAAGAAGAAGCTAAAAAAGCTGAAGAAGCATCAAATGCATTATTTAGTGGACAAGGTAACTTAGATAACATGCCTACTACTAAATTAGAAGATAGAAATATTTCAATCTTAGATGCAATTATAAAGTGCAACATGGCTCCTTCTAAAGGACAAGCAAGAACACTTATCAACCAAGGTGGTATAACTCTAAATGATGAAAAAGTTACAGATACAAACTACCAATTATCAGATAAAGATTTCAAAGACGGATATGCAATTCTTAAAAAAGGTAAAAAAGTATTTAATAAATTAATATAAAAGTTTAAAAGAGTTCAAAATCGAACTCTTTTTTTGAGACATTTGAGGGACGGGGCTTTTTTGTCTCATTTTCTTATTTCATTTATTGCTTCTGGTATTTTAGATATTGTATCAGATGCTTTCATAGAAATATCATTTAATTCTTTTTCTGCTAACTCTCCTGCTAAACCTGCTAAATATGCTCCTGCTGATATTGTTAAAACCGTTGGCTCATTATATCCTAGAAGACCCACTAAAACCCCTGATAAAACATCTCCGCTTCCTGCTGTTGCCATACCTGCGCATCCTCTTTTTACTAAATAGCCTTCTTCTCCATTAGTTACAATTGTAGTATGCCCTTTAAGTAATAAAATAACATCATATTGTTTCGCAAACTTAACTGCAAGTTCTTGTGGATTACTTTTAATATCTTCAAAATCATAACCGCTTATTCTTTCAAATTCTTTTGGATGTGGTGTTAATATTACTTTAGACTTAGTTCTATTTAAGATACTTTTATCCATTTTAGCTAAGGTATTTAAACCATCTGCATCTATTACAATTGGTATATCTTTTGTTTCTAATATGTAACTAAGTATTTTCTCATTATCTTTACTTTCACCCCATCCCATACCTATTGATAAGGCTTTTAATTTTTCTAAAGATTTATCTATTTCTTCTTCATTAAATAACATATGTCCATCTTTACTTTCAATTGTAAACAATGTTTGCTCTAATAGATACGGCATAACACCACTTGCTATTTCTTTCGGTACTATAAGTCTTACAACACCAGCTCCTGATGTTAAAGCAGAACTACTTAAGTTTGCAAGCTTAACAGCTCCTGAATATTCTATGCATCCTCCCATTATTCCTACATAACCAAAATTTCCTTTATTTGAATTTTCATCTCTTTTAGGAAATATATTTTTTATATCTTCTTTTTTTAATTCTTCCATATCTATACCTTCTTTTTTTCTTAAATTATAACATAGTAAATCTAATTATGCACTATTTTTGAGACAAAAAAGCCCTGTTCCCTTTTGTCTCATCTGCTTTTTTGAACTATCTCTACAATGTCTGATATATATTCTCCAATTACTGGTATATTTAATGTTACTATCTTTTGAAGAATCATTACAAGAATTGCAGTAATTATTGTTACTCCTATTCCTATACCAATCCCTCTTGATATCCCTGCAAAAAAATTTCTTATAAATACTTCTTTTCTATTTCCTAATAAATAAGCAAGTTCTACAAAATTTCCTTCTTGAAGAACTTTATTTAAATGATCTATTGACTTATTTAATATACTTATTTTTTCTCTGGTTTTTTTCACTTCTTCTTTTTCTTCTTTTTTCTTTCTCTTTATTTTATCAAAAAACATAAAAATCCACCTAATTATATGGTGGATTTTTTATGTTTGTTTTATTCTTTTTTCATTTATTTTTTGTCTATTTTTTATTACTCACTTATTTTATTATTTACAACTATATTATTTTGCTCATTTACTATATTAGTATCATTTGCAGTATTTGTATCAATAGAATTAGCTGTATTTTCATCTACTTGGTTTTGATTTTCTTTAGCTTGTTCTTCTTGCTCTTGTTCATCTTCCTTCTTTGCTTGTTCCAATTGATTAATTAATTCTTGAAGTTTTGAAATATCTCTCCCCATCATTTCCCAATCATTATTTTCATTTGATTGTGTTAAATTTTGGTTCGCTTTTATAATAGCATCAATAAGACCTTCTATATCCTCAGTATCTTCAACTTCAATATTTGTAGCATATCTAGAAAGTAAATTTTGTAAAGCTTCTGTTAAAGTATCTCCTATTGCAACTTTATTTCCAGATGCCACTATTACTTTCTTTAGAAGTGGAACATCAGACTCATTAAGCATTGTTTGATAAATAGGCTCTACATATAGCAATGTATTATTAATTGGAACTATAATCATTTGTTTTGTCAATTTCGTTCCCGTTACATTTAATGAATCTAACTCACTACTAATTGTTGTATCTTCTTCTATTTGTTTATCAAGTTGCATTGGACCTACTATATTACTATCCGCAGAGAATTTATATAACCTTAGTACATTTTCACCATTTTCATTACTTCCTACTAAGTATGAAATAATATTTTGTCTTTCATCTGGCGTATATATTTGTACTAGTCCTAATTGTTCTCCACTATTAGTTTTAACCATTGTGTAATAAGGTTCCATATATGTTCCTGTTGTATTTGTATTTCTTGTTGAGCTAGATTTTGCAATATCCCATAAATCATCTGCTCTATATATTACATCTGGTCTAGTATTATGATATACTTTTAATACTTCTGCCTGTACACTATATAAGAATTCTGGATATACAAAATGCTTAGAAATATCTTCTGGTATTTCTCCATCTAAACCTACAACCTTAAATAAATCTTTATAAATATTTCTATAAGCCATAGCAATAGGATCTGTTCTATCCGTTATATAAAAATCCATTGTTCCATCGTAGCTATTAATTATTACTTTTACAGAATTTCTTATATAATTTATATCTTCTGTATATCCATCATGTTCAATTGTTGTATATTGTGAGAATGGATAACTAGATGATACTGTATAAGCATCTAATACCCATACAATTTTTCCATCGTCTGTAATAACTGTGTAAGGATTTTCATCATAAATTAGATATGGCATTGCTTTCTTTGCTCTTGTTACTATATCTCTATTTATTAATATTTTACTATCACTTGTCATTTCACTAGAAAATGCTAAATTTAAATCTCCTTTATAAATTCCAAGTACTAATCTATCTAAAAATCCTAAATTTAGTCCTGCTTTTCCATCATATATTGATACTTGGTCTGTTCCATTTTCATCTGTATAATCATATTCTTGTTTATTTTTTGTGTTTGTTGCTATTGTCTCATCTGTTTCTAGTCCAAAATATATTCTTGGTTGTGAAATTTTAATCACTTCATCTGAACCTGACACATCACTTTGTACATATTTAATATTTCCACTATCTGTACTCTCTGTTGCAGATGTTATTATTTCTCCCATTCCATGAGTATATTCATATGTCTTATTACTATAAGTTCTACCTGAGTTAGTAATTTCTCTAGGTGCTAAATATACCAACTTATCTTGTCCATTTATATTATATCTTGCAAGTGTTGCATTTGGATATACATAGTATCCAGCATTTGATTGATTATTTTTTAAAGTTTCTAGAACTGCATCTTTACTAATTATTGGTATATTATTAATTACAGTTTGGTTTTCTTCTACTTCTTCCTGTGTGATAGTTCCTGAATCTTGTAAGTTTGTTTCTTCAATATTTATGTTATATGCATTTTTGGTATTTTTTATATTTTCTGAAATATAATTTCTTTCTTTATCTAATTCGTTTGAATTTACATATATTAGGTCAAATCCTAACATTACTACAAATAATATAACCAGATATCCAGGTATTACTGCTAAATTTTTTAATACTTTATTTGTATTTTCTGCTTTAAATGCTCTTAAAGCTCTATATGCAAAAATTATTATTACAAGTGCAAATATTACATATCCCCAAACTTGAACTGTTGCTTCCGTCATTCCAGCTCCATTTATCTCTATATTGTCTCCTACTGTAAGTATTTTTCCAAACATTACATTTTGAGTACCTAAAACAGTTAAAATGGCAATACCTATTACTATTAACATTACATTTCTAAGTAATTTTTTCATAAATAGGCTTTCTTTTAACATTTTACCGTCTACACCATCAAAATAACGGTTAAATACTATAATATAATATATAGCCATATATATTGATAAACTTACAAATAATATTACAAAATATAATACCAATGTTTCTATCAATGGTTTTAAAAACATATAATATGAAATATCTAATCCAAATATTGGGTCTTGTATTCCAAATGATGCTCCACTAGTCGCTATCATTATCTTTTGCATAATAGCTGATGATGTAAAAAAGCTTACTATCGCTGATATTACTAGTGCTAAAGATTTATTTGGGAGTTTTGGTTGTGTTTTATTTTCATTATCAAAAAATACTTTTAATCCTTTTTTTATTCCTCTATTTGTAAAATAAATAATAATATATAGAAGAAGGAAAATAACAACCATAATTGTATAACGATAAGTTATATTTGTTGTAAAAACATTAGTATAATCTTGTCCTAATTCTAAATATTCTAAATAACTTCCCCTTAATTGCACATAACTAACTATTGCAAATACTATTAAAAATAAAATAACAAGTAACATTCTAGTTTTACTATTTTTCTTCTTTGTAACTTCTTTTTCCTTTGTTTCTACCTTTTTTGTTTCATTTCCTTCTGTTTGAATATTTTCTTGTTTTTGGGTATCTTTATCCACTTTTTTACCTCCTTTAGTTAATAAATTGCCCCTTTATTTAGATTATAGCTTTTACAAAATCTTCTGCATTAAATACCTCCATGTCATCTATTTGTTCACCAACTCCGATAAATTTGATTGGAATTTTGTTTTCTGAAACTATCCCTATTGCAACTCCACCTTTTGCTGTTCCATCTAATTTTGTAATTACTAACCCTGTTATATCCGCTTCTTCTTTAAAAGCTTTTACTTGTGAAATAGCATTTTGGCCTGTTGTTCCATCTATTACTAATAATACTTCTTTATCTGAGTCAGGCATTTCTTTATTTATTACTTTTTGAATTTTATTTAATTCATCCATTAAATATTTTTTGTTATGTAATCTTCCTGCTGTATCTACTATTAATACATCTGCATTCTTTTCTCTTGTTATCCTAATTGCATCATATACAACAGATGCTGGGTCTACTCCTTCTTCTCTTTTTACTATATCTGCCCCTGCTCTATTAGCCCATATCTCTAATTGTTCTACTGCTGCTGCTCTAAATGTATCTGCTGCTGCAACTACTACCTTCTTTCCATCTTTTGCTAATCTATTTGCAATTTTTCCAATTGAAGTAGTTTTACCAACGCCATTTACTCCTACAACTAGAATTACAGATGGTTTTGTATTTAAATGTAAGCTTACATCTGCCACATCTAAAATCTTTTGCATTTCTTCTCTTAATGCTTTTTTTACATCTTCTTCATCTTGAATTTTTTCTTTTTTTATCCTATCTCTTAAATTATTTATTATATTTACTGAAGTATCCACTCCAATATCAGACATTATTAAAATTTCTTCTAATTCCTCTAAAAAGTCTTCATCTACTTTTCTAAAGCTTTTAAATACATTACTTATTTTTTCATCAAATGAACTTTTTGTTTTGTTCATTCCTCTTTTTAATTTCTCAAAAAATCCCACTCTTAAGCTCTCCTTCCTAAAGTTAGTTTTTTAATATTTCATCTGCTAAACTTTCCATTTGTTTTTTATTTTCTGCATTCATTCTTGATTTTATAGTTACCATTGGTTCTACTATATTTAAATCTTTCATCTCAGAAATTATTGCTTTCATTCCTCTTCCTGCTGATGGTGCCCAAGAACCATTTTCTATTATTCCAACAGTTCTTTTTTGATAATTTCTATCTTTTAAATGTCTTAAGAAATGTTCCATTGGTGGGAATATTCCCATATTATAGCTAGATGATGCAACTATTAATTTAGAATATCTAAATGCATCTTCTATTGCCTCTGCCCAATCTTCTCTTGCTAAGTCTGATACAACAACTTTTTTAGCTCCTTTTTCTTTTAAAATTTCAGCCATCTCTTTTGCTGCATTTAATGTATTTCCATATATACTTGCTGCTGCAATAAATACACCTTCTTCTTCTGGCTCATATTTACTCCAGATATCATATTTATTTATATAATATTCTAAATTTTCTTTTAATATTGGTCCATGTAATGGACATATCATTTTTATATCTAATGTAGCCGCCTTTTTTAATAATGCTTGTACTTGTGTTCCATATTTTCCTACTATTCCAAAATAATATCTCCTTGCTTCGCAGTCCCATTCTTCATCATAATCTAATGAACCAAATTTTCCAAATGCATCTGCTGAAAATAATACCTTTTCTGTTTGCTCATATGTTACCATTACCTCTGGCCAATGAACCATAGGAGCCATAAAGAATTGTAATTTATGTTTTCCTATATCTAGTATATCTCCTTCTGTTACAATTACTTTTCTACTACTTAAATCTATATCACTAAAGAAATTTAAAAGCATATTAAATGTCATTTGATTTCCTACTAATTTCATGTCTGGATATTTTTTAGCAAGTAATCCTATATTATATGCATGGTCTGGTTCCATATGTGAAACTATTAAATAATCTGGTTTTTCTCCTCCTAATGCTTTCTCCAAATTTTCTTGCCAAATATCAGTCACGTGCTCATCTATTGTATCTAACACTACATTTTTCTCATCTTTTATTATATATGAATTATAGCTCATTCCATGTTCTAATACATATTGACTTTCAAATAATTTTAGGTCATTATCACTTGCACCTATCCAAGTTATATCTTTTGATATATTCATATCTGCCATAACAATTTTCCTCCTTTTACATTTTCTTCCTCATTGTATAATAGTATACCATACTTTTCCAAATCTGTGTACTGTTTTTTACTTATTTTATTAGAAAAAAGCAACTTAAGGCAATATCGCCCTTAAGCTGCTTTTTTGTGTTATGCATATCTTAAATAGATAAAACCCGTTCCATTCCGTTCCAAAATAATTTCAAGACTAGGAAAGTCGTAGTATTCTCCCTCACTAAGTTTAGGAAGTTTTTTTACTACCGAATCCAAACTTTTTTCAATATAAGTCACGCCTTTTCTTTTAAATTCCCTCTTATATGGTTTTCTAGGATTCTGAAAAATAACACAAACAGGCCTAACTTTTATTTCATGCATATTTTCATCTATAAAATCATCTAAACAATCTCTAAATTGAATTAATACATTAGCTTGAACTTCTTTTCTGTTTCTTCCATTTCTAATCCAAAGTCTATTTGCAACATCATTTGCATAACCACTCATTTTTCCTCCTTAAAAAGTCTTTTACAAGTTGCCAACATCTTAGTGTAAAAAGGAGTTATACCTTTAAACATTATTATTATACACTTTTCTCCCATTTTTTGCAAGCAAAAATGCCAACTTCAATAAAGTTGACCTCTTGCTTTATGACTACATTGATATAATGGTATACCATACTTTTCCAATTCTGCATACTTTTTTGCTTACTTTATTAGAAAAATAACACAAAAGACTAGTCCTATCTGAACCAGCCTTTTGTGTTTATTGTCACTTACCTACTTGGAAATTCACCTGTCCCCACTTTTTGTCTACCTTAAGAGTTGGAAAGACATAGCTTTCACCCTTTTGAAGTTTAGGAAGCTTTTTGATGATATTGCTCACATCAACTGTGAAGCGAATTGCACCATCTGGGTTAGGTAAAACATGCCCATAAGTACCTTGGAAGACAATCTCCGCTGAGCCATTAATCATGCAGATAGCCTTATCAACGAGCTTCTCATACTCTTGCCTGAAGGTCTTCCTAGCACCTGAGTTTACACTATACGTTCCGGTCAGCTTCTTAACACGAAGGAGTCTTGAAACTTCACCTGCATAGTCGTAGTAGCGTTCTTCCAAGTCTGTCGCTTCATCATGAGGATACTTCCTCATCATTTCGACAGCGTAGTCGTAACCATTCTTCATTTTTCCTCCTAAAAAAGTCTTTTTACATAGACGTTAATACTTTGATGCAAAATGGAGTTAATGCATCTTACATACTATTATTATAGCATATCTTGGCTTTTTTGTAAATTTAAACATTCCAATTATACAACCTTAAAATAAAGTATCGACTCTATATCTTCTTTAGTTAAATTACTATAATCTTGAATCATTACCCAATACAAATAATTATTATCAATTGGCGTTGTAAACATTATTCCATATGGATTTAAGTTATAAAAATAATTTTTTCCATTGTACACAAAATAATTTAAAGTATTGTATTCTCTACTTATTGTTGGTTCTTTTGTACTTGTTATTGTATTCATACTACTTACAATACTACTACTTGACTCAGCCATCGACTCAACGGTTATAGAAACAGCTCCTTTTTTATTACTTGTAGCACTTCCAACATACAAAAATATCGCTTGTTTATTGGTTTGATCCTGTACAAGATCTGGTTCATATAAATTCTCTGACGGATAAACATTCACTCTACATCTTCCATTATAAGCCACACTACCTTTACTTTTCTCTAAACTATACGATGTTCCGTTAATTTTACCTAAAATATTTACAACTTTAAAAGTAGGTCCAAAAATAGACCATAACCAAATTGCTAATATTATAACAATTATACATATTACTATTCCTATTATTTTTACAACTTTTTTTGTTTTAAAAAAATCTAAAATTTTATTCATGATATTATCCCCTTTTTTTATCTATTATTTACAACTTAATACTTTTACCATCTTTAATTAATAATATCTTACAATTTTCAAGTCCGCATATTATTAAATTCTTCTGGTTTTTCTCCATGTATTGGAATTATTATTTGGGGTTTTACTGCTTCACAAATCTTTTTTATTGCTTCAAAATCTGCATGACCACTTGTATGTAAATATATATAATCTCTTGGTACAAAACTTTGTAAATACTCATAATCATTTTTATATTTTTCACTTAAATAACCTTTCCATTGTGAATAAATAAACACACTATCCTTAAATTCTCTCATAACTTTTTTAGATATATAATTTGGTCTAACAAGCATAACAAATCCTTTTTCTTTCATAAGATTTTTAATGTTTTCTGCATAATTAAGTACTTTTCCTTTAAATTTATAGTATGTACTTCTTGAAACAGTATCTATATACATTAAAATCTCTTTTTGATATTCATCACATACAAATAATCTTCCTGCTTCTATTGCTCCCTTATGTATTGCTGCAATTCTATCAATATTAGTACTACTGCATATTACAAAAGAATACATATTCTTCTCAAAAATTTCTTTAGCTTCTTTTTGTATTTCAAATTCTGTTGTTATCTGAGTTTCTTTTTCTCTTGAAAGCGTAGTTCCTTCACATATTAAACAATCTACCTTTCCTACATATATCTCTAATGCTGGAATAACTGCTTTCCCTCTTTGTCCATGTGTTCTAAAATCTCCTGTATGTAATACTTTTTTACCGTCACATTCAATTAATAACATATGTGCATCAAATGCTGAATGGTCAACTTCTATTGGTGTAACTATTATATCATTTATTTTTATTTTTTCTCCAATTTTATAACCTATAAACTTGTTAATTCTTTCTATATCTTCCTCTCCTATTATACCAGCACTTGCAAGTTTCTTTGCTACCATCATATATATTTGTTTTGAAATTTCTCCAATATATATTGGTATCTTAGGTGAAATCTTATTAAATAGCCCTATATGGTCTCCATGATAATGTGTTACAAATACAGCATCTATATCTTCTTTACCTTCTTTTAATCCTTCTACATTAAGTTCTGGTAATTTTCTTCCATCTTCTGTTGGTAAGTTTTCACCAATATCTATTATTATTTTTGTACCTTTACTAGATTCTATTTCAGTAACACATCCTCCTATTTGGTGTGTCCCTCTATGTATTGTTATTTCCATAAATTACTCCTTACAATTTACTTTTTCTTCTATTTTTTTCTTCTTCATTGTATTTTTCTATATTTACTAATAAATTAATAAAATTTTTCACAAATTCACCTTCTCCATTTTTCAAAAATTCTCTCACATCTTTAAATGTAATATTTGTATATTCACAGTTTTCTGGATTAATTGGTGTAATATAAATAACTTCAATTTTATCTTTACTAATATTATCTGTTATTACTTTCCATTCTTTTCTATAATTTTTTCCATTATCTTTATTAATCTTTATTAAATCTAGTCTTTCTAATTTCCCTAATAAATAATCATATTTTCTCCATTGATCACTTTTTTTCTCTATTTCTATTATATCTTTTAAAATTTCTTTTAACTTTTTTCCCTTAGCTGTTTTATAGTATTCTTTTTGAATACCACTTATAGAATCCATTTCCGTTTTTAATTCTACCAAATACATTTTTATTTTTTCGTTTTCTGCCACAAATACTGCATAATCTGCATTATTACTAGCATATATTTCTTTTCCTGTTTTTTTCTCTTTTCTTAGTGGAAATTCTGGCAATATTTCTTTTATCTGTTCTTTTCCTATTTCTAATTTTTTACTTAATATTTCTTCTAAATATATTGAAAAAAATATATCGACTCTTCTTTCTAATTGATATTTTGGTAATTTCATCCAATCATTTAAATACTCAAAAATTTTGTCTAATTCCTTCATATTTTTCACCCTCTTTTATTTTTTATCATTTATTTTAGTATAGCATGTTATTTTTATTAATTCCAGTCCTTCTCATCCTTAAATAAAAAGCACAAAAAATTAGCAACTAGTTACTTCTAACTAATTGCCTATTTTCTTATAATAATTTGATTTTCAATTAATAAAGTTTGATAAAATTTGTATTGGTGCCAAAAAGCAGAATCGAACTGCTGACCTCCGGGTTACGAATCCGTTGCTCTACCAACTGAGCTATTTTGGCATAAGTAATACAAGACTTATTATACCTTAACTAACAGAAAAAATCAACAATTAAAAATATTTATTTTTGTATAAAATTTTATTTAATTTTTTTATACAATGGACAAAAATAATAAAAAAATATATACTTAAAAAAATTTTTAAAATAAAATAGGTGATAAAAATGGTAGATTTACATACACATACAATATTTTCAGATGGTACATGGACAATCGAAGAACTGCTATCTAATGCTGCAAAAAATAATGTTACAACTTTAGCAATTACAGACCATGACACATCTCTTCCACATATAAAGTTAAAAGATATTGATGTAAAAAAATACTTTTCTGGAAGAATTGTAACTGGAGGAGAATTTAATTGTGTTTTTGATAGTGTTAAAATCGAACTTTTAGGATATGGTTTTGACCCCTTTAAATTACAAGACTGGATAGATAAAACATATACAAAAAACAATGAAATTAATGGATATAAAAAAGAATTTCAAGAATTTTTAGACTTATGTAAGAAAAATAATATAAAAACAACTCCTAATTTACAATATAATGAAGTACAAAAATTTCCTGTAAAAATTATTTATGATGATATTACCAAATATGAAGAAAACAAAAAATTCTTTACTGATGAAGAGTGGAATAATAGTGGTATTATTTTTAGGAAATCTACTTGTAATCCTAATTTTATATTATATAGAAATTTTTCTAAACAATATCCATCTGCAAAAGAAGTTTCAAATAAAATTAGAAAATATGGTGGAAAAGTTTTTATAGCACATTTATACTTGTATCCATTAGATAATTACATTGAATTTTTAGATAATTTAAGAAATAACAATATAATTGATGGTGTAGAAGTTTATTACTCTGGTTTTAGTTCTACCCAAATAAAGACTTTAGAAAATTACTGCAAACAAAATAATATGTTTATGTCCGCTGGTACTGACTGTCACGGAGATAAAAAACCTGATAGAAAAATTGGGATTGGTTATAATAATATGAATGTTTCTGAAGATGTAATTAAAAATTGGTTATAACATATAAGAGAAGCTACAATACCTGTAACTTCTCTTATATTTATTTATTAATACATTCCTTCCATTCCTGCTCCTGCATTGTTGTTTTTACAATCACATTTTTCTTCTGGTGCATCTGTTACTAAGCTTTCTGTTGTAAGTACCATAGATGCAATTGATGCTGCATTTTGAAGTGCACTTCTTGTTACTTTAGTTGGATCTACAATTCCAGCTTTCTTCATATCTACATAAGTTTCAGTAGCTGCATCAAAACCTATTCCTTCTTTTTCGTTTTTAACTTTTTCAACTATAACTGCTGGCTCTAATCCACTGTTTCTAGCAATTTGTTTTGCAGGTTCTTCTAAAGCTTTTAGAACTATTTCAGCACCTAATTTTTCTCCATCTTGTAATGTATCTACCAATTTTTGAACTTTAGGTGTTACATTTAAAAGTGCTGTTCCTCCACCTGCAACTATACCTTCTTCTACAGCTGCTTTTGTTGCAGATAAAGCATCTTCTATTCTTAATTTTCTATCTTTCATTTCAACTTCTGTTGCTGCACCTACACCGATAACTGCAACTCCACCTGCTATTTTAGCAAGTCTTTCTTGTAATTGTTCTTTATCATAATCACTCTTTGTTTCATTTATTTGAGCTCTTATTTGTGCAACTCTATCAGCTATTTGTTGTTTGTCTCCTGCACCATCTACTATAATTGTATTTTCTTTTTGAACTTTAACTTGTTTTGCTCTACCTAATTGTGCAATTGTAGTATCTTTCAATTCTAATCCTAAATCAGATGTGATAACTTCTCCACCTGTTAATGTTGCAATATCTTGAAGCATTGCTTTTCTTTTATCTCCAAATCCAGGAGCTTTAACAGCTACAACATTTAGAACACCTCTTAATTTATTTAAGATTAATGTAGATAATGCTTCTCCTTCCATATCATCACAAATTATTAATAATTTTCCTGATTCTTGCATTAAACTTTCTAGTAATGGTAATATTTCTTGGATATTACTAATCTTTTTATCTGTAATTAAAATATATGGATTATCTAAAACAGCTTCCATTTTTTCTGTATCTGTTGCCATATATGGTGATAAATATCCTTTATCAAATTGCATACCTTCAACAACATTTAATTCTGTATTTGATGTTTTAGATTCTTCTATTGTTATGACACCATCTTTTGAAACTTTTTCCATTGCATCTGCAATTAAGTTTCCTACTTCTTCGTTATTTGCTGATATGCTTGCAACTCTTGCTATATCTTCTTTACCATTTACACTTGAGCTTATTTCTCTTAATCCTTCAACTGCTGTATCTACTGCTTTATCAATACCTCTTTTTATTGCCATTGGGTCAGCTCCAGCTGCTACATTTTTAACACCTTCTTTAATCATACTTTGTGCTAAAACAGTAGCTGTTGTTGTTCCATCTCCTGCTACATCATTTGTTTTTGTTGAAACTTCTTTTACTAAACGAGCTCCCATGTTTTCAAATTTATCTTCTAGTTCTATTTCTTTTGCTATTGTTACACCATCATTAGTAATTAATGGTGCTCCATAACTTTTATCTAGAACTACATTTCTTCCTTTAGGTCCTAGTGTAACTTTAACTGTGTCTGCTAATTTATTTACACCTTCTAATAAAGATTTTCTTGCATCTTCTCCAAATTTAATCATCTTTGCCATTATATATCATTCCTTTCTAAAACTTTCTTTTTAAATTTTTCATTATTCAACTTTTGCTAATATATCATCTTGTCTAACTATTACGTAATCTACACCTTCATATTTTATTTTTGTTCCTGAATATTCTGAAACTATTACATTATCACCTTTTTTAACTTTCATTTCTTCTGGCTTTCCATCTACTATTTCTCCAGGACCAACTTCAATTACTTCTGCTACTTGTGGTTTTTCTTGTGCTGCTCCTGCTAATATTATTCCACTTTTAGTTGTTTCTTCGCCTTCTTTCATTTTAATTAATACTCTACTTCCTAATGGTTTAATCATATTTATTACCTCCTTTATTTTTTAGCACTCTATCTTATTGACTGCTAATACTGTATACCCTATTTTGCTAATTGTCAATACCTATTTTTAATTTTTCACAAAATGTTCACATTTTATTTTATTCAACTGAAAATTCTATTATTACAAATCTAAAAAATAAAAAGAACCCTCTATTTCTAGAGGGAAAGATAAAATCTTTTTTAAGAGGTTATTTAACACTCTCGTTAATCATTCTTAGAGATAGTTATTTAGCTCATCGTTATACATCTTCATCCAAATATTAAAATAACTTTCATAAATCTCATCTCCATAGAGGCAGAACCTACAAATGAATTGTATTGATGCTAATCCTTCTTCAATATTGAAACTGATTGAATCAAACCTTCTATAGGTCTCATTAACAGCATCAGAAATATTGTAGCCTTCTTGTTCCACAAGGTACTGAACATGTGCAACAAAATCTTGTCCATATCCCAAGAAGTTTTCATCTAACCTTTCAGCTTCTTCTATATATTTATCTTCTGCTTGATCACTCTTAAAAGCTATATCTAGACTATCGAGAAGATTATCCAAATCTTCCCTTTCTTTATTATACTCATCTGTTCGCTTGTTAATTTTTTCTGCTTCTGCTTCAGCATATATGCCAAGGAAATTTTCTATGATTTCTTTAATGCTGTAAAAAGCTGAATTTTCCCTAGTTACTGTGCATGACATATCTCCTGCCTTTAACTTAAATCCAAGAAATTCAGCAGTTGAATCACATTCATATGTTTCAAACAGCATTTTTACGAAATTAGACTCTTTGCCAAAACAGCCTGATAAAAAGCTAATAAGATTATTTCCGTCTACTATGCAAGCAGAGATTTTATCCTCATATCTAGTAACAGTAATTGGAATCCGGATTGTTGCAAATCCATCTTTAAATCCATCTACAAGGACTTCATATCCTTTCTCGTCTTTAAAAGAAAAAATTTTATTTACTTTTTTGATGATGGTTTTCATGATATTCCTTTCTCTAAGTAAAATGATTTTACAATTACATATTGTTATTATATATTCCATTTACATAAAAGTCAATTAATACTTAATTTTTGTCAAAAATAAAAAATAAAAAAAGAAACCTCTATTTCTAGAGGAAAAGAAATTTTTTCTTTTTAGCTTAATGGTTATTTAACCATTTGTTATTAGTTAGCAAAGTTAGAGGTCATCTATGATACTTTGCATTTGAAAATCGATTACTTTTCTATTCCATTTTATAAGTTCATCTCCATATTTCCAAGTATCAACAAGCAAATAGATTGCTTCTAGTATAGTGTCACCTTCTGCCATCGTCAATGAATCAATGTCTTCCATTGCTTCATCTATTACTGTAGGAAACTTTTTATCCATATCCTCAACAAGATACTGAATATATTTAGCTAAGTTGTCTGCATAGTCTACTATAAAGAATCCTGTTTCTGTTTCTCTTAACTTATCAGTCTTCTTTCTCCACTTTCTTTCTGCCTCTTTACTTACAAATTCAATTTCCGTACTATAGACAATATTAGTTATATAATCACAATACCGACAATGGAATGAACTATCGATTACTTCTCGTAAGTTTCTTTCAAAATGTTTTATCATACTTGAATCAATAATAGCTTGAATTTCATCTTTGTTCTTCTTTTCAGGCGAAATAAACACATTGATACCTAATATGATAATATTAATTCCCTTAAGTTCAGAATTTTCATCATGGCCATAGGCTTTCATAAGCTCTTTTTTAAAATTAGATTTTCCATTAAGGCAACCTGAAATAACTTCAATAAACTCATCTAAATTTTTGTAATCCCATGTTGGTTCAATTGTTGCAACTCCATTTTCAAATTCTTTTACAAGCACAACATGATTGTTCTGTGTCCGAAACTTGTACATCTTCACAAATTCCTCGTCAGTATGTACAAATGTAATCATAATACTCTTCCTTTCTATATACTAACTATTACTTTAATACTCATTTATTATACCACAATTATATAACAATTCAAATAGTTATGTAGAATAAAAAGAAACCTCCTTTAAAGGAGGTAAAGAAAACTATTTTCTTTTTACTAAAAGCTATTTAGCTTTTACGGTATAGCCACTAGATTTCATCAATCAGATTTTCCAGGTCAGACTTGGTTCTACCATCATTCCATTCCTTCAGTTCTTTACCATATTTCCAACATTCAATCAGCTTATCAATTGCATATTGTTTCATTGCATCATCTAGATTTTCATCCATTGCAGAAAGTTTCAGATATGACCTAGTTACAGCAGTTTCAAAAGGATATCCATCTTTCATTGCACTTTGTGAATACCTAGCTAGCAAATCTCCAAAGCTAACAATTTCATTTTGTTCTTCGCTCTCAGCACTTTCAAACCATTCATTCCATGATTTTTCAGATGCTTCATCTTTAAACTCAATTTTAACAATTGCTCTCACATAACTTACTTCTTTTGGAATTCCTGTAAAAAATTCCACAAGCTGTCCAAATGAATTTGCCATTGTTTCTTCTTGAGTTTCCTTCTCAGCTTGCTTTATCAATTCGATAATTTCATCAATGTCACAGTCTTCCTTAGTAATATTTACCAATTTTCCGTTAATATTAATTGCAAATCCCTTAAATCTCACATTTTCATCACAATGATAAGCTTTAAGAATCGCTTCAGCAAAATTTGATTTTTTTGAAAAACAGCCGAAAATTACTCTTGCCAAAGAATCAAGTGTATGGTCATCTGTTAATTCTACTGTAGCAACTCCTTCCTTAAAATCGCTAATATACAAAACGTGCTCATCTTGAGTTCGAAAAACATAAGTTTTTGCAAAGTCTTCGTCAGTGTGAACAATAGTAGCCATGATTTTTCCCTTCTCTTATGGCTAAGCCTATGTATAATACTTTCTTATTATATCAGAATTTTACATAACTTTCAACAAAAAGCCTCTTTAAGTACAATTTTTAACCAATTTTCTTTAGTTATTAACATTAATTCACTATATTTTTTTATTTTAATAAATTACAAAAAATAAAAAGACACAAAAAGGTTAATTTCGTGTCCTAATTGGTGGAGATGAGGAGAGTCGAACTCCTGTCCACAATACCTTCCACATAGATATCTACAAGTTTAGTTTGTTTATTTTATTCATTTTAATAACACCAACAAACAGGTTTTATTAAAATATAGCTTTTTAAAATACCTACTACTTTAAAAGCAAAAGTAGCTTCGTTTCCCACTGTTATAACACTTTATCTAAAAAGGTGGGACTTTTTAGTAAAGCGTAGCCGCAACTTAGGCAGCTAATGCTAATTCTTCGTTATCAGCGTTTATATTTACTTTCGCTTTTTTTAAGTGGCCAAAGCGACCATCCACTACTTGCAATCTATACTTCTAGTATTATGTCGAAACCATTTCATCCCCATGTCTTATCTATTATACTATATTTTAAAGATTTTATCAACAATAACAATAGTTATTTTTTATAATTAATTTGAGCAATAATTGTAATATTTTCATATTTTTGTAATATTTTTTATTGGTGATGATTATTGAAAATTTTTCTTTTTAAAAAAAGAGCTATTTTTATATTTCTTACATTTTTTATATTATTTATATTTTCTATTTGTTATTTTTCAAGAAGTATACTTTTAGCATCAAACATCGATATTAAAGAAGTTTCAAGTGAATTTACAAATAGTATTAATAATATATTTAATTCTAACGAAAAAATTGCTTACTTAAGCTTTGATGATGGTCCAAGCCCTTCTGTTACCCCAAAAATTTTAGATATTCTAAAAGAAGAAAATATTAAAGCCACCTTTTTTGTAATAGGAAAAAAAGTTGAAGAACATCCTGAGATTGTAAATCGAGCTTATAAAGAAGGTCACTATATAGCTAATCATACCTATAGTCACAATAATTCTATTTTGTACAAAGATGCTAATTCTTTTACATCTGAAATAGAAAAAACAGATTTAGCAATTGGAAATGCTATTGGTATTAATAACTATTCTTCACATGTATTTAGATTTCCAAATGGATTTATGTCTAATGTATATAAAGATAAAAAGAATGAATATGTAAAACTTTTACAAAATATGGATTACACTTATATTGATTGGAATGCTTTAAATAAAGATTCAGAAAAGAAATATACTAAAAAACAATTATTAGATAATTTAATATCATCTTCAAAAAATAAAGATACTTTAGTCGTTTTAATGCATGATACAAAAGATGTTAGTGATAGTTCAACTGTGTTAAAAGATTCTATAAATTATTTAAGATCTCAAGGATACACTTTCAAAAATTTTTACGATTTCAAATGAAAATTTTCTATATATTTTACTTTTTCTTATAATTATGATATACTTATTATTGTATTCTTATATTTTGCGGGTATAATTTAGTGGTAGAATGCAATGCTTCCGACCTTGTCGCGAGGGTTCGATTCCCTCTACCCGCTCCAAAGTGAGGTAAAAAATGATAAATCTTAATACACCCAGAAGTATAGTATACTGCAAAATAATACATAATTATTTAGAAGGAGAAATCTTTGGAGATCCAGAAATTGATATTGGAGATATGATAGAAGATTATATGCCTAAATATTTATTTAGAGAACAATATCAAAAATGTCTAGAAGTATTTAAAGATTTATACGCTTGGACAAGTGATGAATTTTGGCACGAACTTACAGCTTTTCACGAAGTAGCATTATATTATTTTTTAATGGAAATGCAAAATTTAAAAAATGATATGAAAGAAGATTTTAAAAAAGTATTTTATGACAAAGAATTAATAGATACTATACAAAAATATGTCGAGATAGATAAAAAAGAAATGGATGATGATGACTTTCCAATTGATATACTCGAAGGATACTATTATAACCCAAGTTATATTTGTGAAGATATTTATGATGATATTGATTTTATAGAACTTCCTTATTTATATAATGAACAAAAAGCTAATATGCCTATTATAGCTAAAACAATGGGAATTAATTTGGATTATTACTTTGAAATTTTACCAATAGATATTCAAAAGCAATTCAAAAGCAACCACATTACATTAACAGGAGAAATCAGCGAATTATTTTCTTATTTACAGCAACGAATTAATAGTGGAAGTTTAGCAGAACTATTTTGGGAAAATAAACAACCAGTAACCGAAAAGAAAATTCATGTAATTATAGAAAATATCATGGATGCATATTTTATTGGAAAAGAAGTAGATATTTCTAGAGAAGTTTTAGTTAAAAATGGACAAGTTGATTTTAAATTATTTAGAAGTAATAAAAAAGATGAAAAAATCTTAATAGAAGTCAAAAAGGCTAGTAGCTCATATTTAAAAGCAGGATATGAAAATCAATTATGTGATTATATTAGATATAGTGGATGTAAGAACGCTTTTTACTTAATAATCTGCTTTACTGATAAAGAATATAAAACTGTAAATGACTTTATACATAATCATATATATACTGATAATTTTCAAATGTACATTAATATTGCAATTTTAGATGCAAGAAAAAAAGCTTCTCCATCTAAAGCCAAAAAAGATAATCAAAAAATTACTTTATAACGCATTTAGCATACTATTTTTATTAGTATGCTTTTTATAATATATTCAATTTATTTTATTCTATCTATCTTTTTATTTTTTCAATATAATTGTTTTTCCATTTAAATACTCTAGAATACCATTATTATCTTTAAAATTAAATTTTAATATATAGCTTTTCAAACATTGATACTTTTTGCCAAACTTTTTATTTATTTCATTCTTCCCATATTTTCCGGTCTCCTATTATTGGATGCCCTAAGAAAGCTAAATGAGCTCTTATTTGATGCGTTCTTCCTGTTTTTATTTCTACATCTAAAAGAGATGTATTATCTTTTCTTTTTTCTAATACTCTATATATTGTAATAATCTTTCTATATCCCTTTTTAGGAATATCACTTATATATACTTTAGATTTCTTATTGTCTTTAAATAAATAAGCTTCTGCTATTTTATATTCTTCTTTTGGACAACCATATACCAAAGCTAAATAATGTTTTTCTATTTCGTGATTTTTAAATTTATTTAAAAGGATATCTAATGCTTTTTGATTTTTAGCAAATAAAACCATCCCATGTGTATTTCTATCTATTCTATGACAAGGCATTGGTAAAAAATCATTTCCTTTATATTTTTCATGGATTATACTAGTTAAACTGTTCTCTCCTGTTACTTCTAAATTATAAGGCTTATTTACAATTAAGATGTTTTCATCTTCATATATTACATCTAATAAAACTTTAGAGTTTAATAATTCATCTGATATATATACTAATACTTCGTCTCCTTCATTTACAATCACATTAGAATTAACACGCTCTCTGTTTATTTTTATATCTTTTTTTCTAAGAGTTTTATAAAATAGACCTTCTGATAATCCAGATATATTAGAAAACAAAAACTTATTTAATTTTTTTCCATCATATTTTTTACTAACTACTAACTTTTTCATATAAACATTATAACTTGATAAGATAAAAATTACAAGTTTTTCACTTTTTTCACTTTTATTTTATTTATCGCATATTATATTTTAGGTGATTTTATGGCTATTGTTCAAACAAATATTAATTATACTTATGAAATTATGATGTCTAATCTTCATGAACTAAATAATACTTATCCTTTTATTCAAATTCAAAATACAGGTTATAGTGTTCTTGGTAAATCTATTCCTGTAATTAGGCTTGGCCGTGGTAGAAAAAAAGTATTTTATTCCGCTGCTATTCATGCTCAGGAATGGATTACATCTGTTCTTCTTATGAAATTTATAGAAGATTATTGTTTAGCTTACATTACTAATGGATCTCTTTATGGTGTTAGAATTAGGAATTTATTTTTGTCTACTTCTATCTATATTATGCCTATGGTTAATCCAGATGGAGTTGATTTAGTTACTGGTTTTTACCCTACTAATAGTTTAATATATCGTTCTTTCCAATCTATTGCTCAAAATTTTCCTGACATACCTTTTCCTGATGGTTGGAAAGCAAATTTTAATGGTGTAGATTTAAATTTACAATTTCCTGCAGGTTGGAATAACGCAAAAGAAATAAAATATGCTCAAGGATTTAATAAGCCAAGTCCTCGTGATTTTGTAGGATTTGGCCCTTTAACAGAACCAGAAGCTCTTACTATTTATAACTTTACTCTTTCTTATAATTTTAGCTTAGTTATTGCATTTCATACGCAAGGAAAAGAAATTTATTGGCAATTTCAAGATTTTAATCCTCCAAAAGGTGAATATATCGGAAATAGATTAGCTGAAGCTAGTGGTTATTTACTTGCTGAAACACCTTACAATTCTAGTTTTGCAGGATATAAAGATTGGTTTATTCAAGAATATAACAGACCAGGCTATACTATAGAAGCAGGTATTGGTGAAAATCCTCTTCCTATTTCTCAATTTGACGAAATCTACAATGATAATATCGGCATTCTAATTCTTGGTGCTACTTTATAGAAAACATTTCTCAACAATTTCATTTTTCTTGTCATTAGAAAAGGGTATGCTTTAACATACCCTTTTAACAAAAATTTATTATTTTTATGTTTTGTATCTATTTTATATCCTTTAGGTTATTATATTTCTTTCTAAACACTATTGCAATAATAGATATTATTATAATTAAAACAATAATTGTTCTTTTACCTGCATATGGTAACAATTTGTTAGCAATACTATCTTTACTATTTTCTTCTTTTCCTGTATTTACTGTATTCATATTACTATTATTAGTTGATGATGTATTATTTCCATTACCAGATGGTTTGTTTTCTTCCGGATTTTGCTTAAATGCCTGTATTTCACCAATATTTCCAGCTTCATCTATAGACCTAAAATATATAGTTTGGTCTCCAAGTTCTTTTAGTATAATATATGATTCTCCTGTTTTATATACATAATCTGTCACAGTAAATTCTTTATCTATGTTGTCGTCTAGCAAATCGTTCCAGGTTTTTCCATCATAGCTATATTCAATACTCTTTGTTCCAGATTCTTCATCAATAGAAGTAATTTTAATTTCATGTCCATCTTGTTCTATTTTATCTATCACAGGTAAAACTTTATCTATATTAGATACTGTTACAGTTTTTCTTATACTGTTTCCTACTTTATCTATTGCTACAATATTATAAGTTCCATTTTCTTTAACAATATATGATGTATTTCCATCACTTTCAAGGACAACCTTATCGTTTACTGTTACTTTTTCTATTCCTGAACCTTTATCTTCTGCAGTTATTAGTATTTCAATATCTTTGTTTGTCCATTTTTCTTCTTTATTATATTCTATTTCTAAAACAGGTAAAGTAGTATCAGTTGTTGGTTCACTATTTTCAACCCATTTTGCATAAAGTACAACATCTGAAGTAAATAAAGATTCATCTCCTATCTCATAATCTGCTCCAGTTCCATCTTTATTAGTCATCCATCCATAAAAACTAAATCCATCTCGTGAAATTTCAGCATCTGGAATTGTTACTTCGAATCCTTTTATATCATTTATATTATTACTATTTGCTTCTATATTACCATTTATCGTTTCTGGTAATATACCTTTTCCTTCATTTAAGTCAAATGATATTTCTATCTCTTTTGTATATCTTGCATAGTATGTTTGGTTTTCTATTATATTTGTAATTATTCCTCCTGATTCTACAGTTTGCTCTGAATCTGGTTGTTTATCAATTGTCCAATATCTTGCAATCCAATCTGAATATTGATTTATAGTTGGTGCTGTAATTTCTCCCTTGTCATTATTATATATTGTTATGTTTTCTACTGTTTGATTTTCTTCTCTTCCATTATAATCAATAAAGTTTAATCTAATATCTTTCTTAAATATTGCATATAAGGTAATATTTTCATTTTCCATTACTAAAAACTCTACCCCTTCTTTAGCCTGGGGATCAGTTGACCATCCGACAAATTCATATCCTGATTTTCTTGCTTGCACATTTAAGTCTATTTCTTCTCCCGGTTTTTTTTCTTCTTGCACTTTATCCACACTTTCTCCACCATTATGAGAATAATCATACGTTACCATATATGACGCGCTTGTATTTTCTTCCCATACTGCATATAATGTACAATTGCTATCAAAAGAATATGTTTCTCCTGCTCTATATTTTATTTCTGTTGAACCTCTTACATCTGTCCAACCTCTAAATGTATATCCATCTCTTATAGCTGTTGGCATTTCTATTCCTATATCCGTATAATTTGCTGTTAATATTCCTGAACCTTCTCCAAATGTATATGTTGTTCCAGTTAAGCTTCCAACTCCACTTAAACTCCAATTGTTAAAAATTTTTGTCGTTGTTTCAGATGTTTTGCTAGCTATTCCACCATTTCCATTAAATATTATTGTATATCCTTGTGGTGGAATTGGATTTGGTATGTTAACACTTGTTCCTGATTCACCATTAATTTCTGCATCTTGTGTTAAATTATTCCATTTTCCTCCATTTGGCCTTACTGTTAATGTATATTTTTCCTTCATTACTTCCCATACTGCATATAATGTACAACTATCATCAAATGAACATGTTTCACCTGAACTATATTTAACTTGTGCAGAATCTTTCTCATCTGTCCATCCTTTAAATGTATATCCTGCTCTTGTAGGTATAGATTTGCTTAAGGTTATATTTACACTTTCTTGATTATTATAAATTGTAGCTGTTTGAACTGATGGTGCATTATTTCCACCATTTGCATCATATGTTATTTTTATATCTTTCTTGTATAAAGCATATAAATATATACTGTCTGCATTCATCCTTAAAGAAGATGCTCCAGTTGTTGCATTTTTATTAGTTGACCATCCTTCAAATTGATATCCATCTTTTTGCGCTTTTACATTTAAATCTACATTTTCATTTTGTTTTTCTATTTCATATACTTTACTAGAATCATTTCCTCCATTTTCCCAATAATCATATATTACTACTCTTTGTGGATTTACTGTATCATATTTATATAACATGGTTAAAATCTCAGCATTTGTACATGCATTTGAAGGATAAAATTCACTTCCTTGTGATTCTATTATTCTCTTACTTAATGCCCAGTTTACAGCATTATAAAAGGAATCTCCTGCATTAACATCTGTATAATTATTTCCCGTACTAACAATTGGGCTACCAGCATATTTCCAAAGCATTGTTATAAACTCTCCTCTAGTACAGTCATTTCCTGCATTAAACGCTCCTCCTCCACTTAATATGCCTTCATTATATGCCCATACTACTGCATCAACAAACCAGTCATTAGAGCCAACATCATCATATCCTGTATCACCTTGTTCATTACCTATTAATACCTCTCCTGGTCTGCCAGCAAATCTCCATAACATCGCTATCGCTGATGAATTATAACAATTATTTAATGCATTATATTCCGTTCTGTCACCACCTATATCTATTATTGAGTTTTTTGCAGCCCAATAAACTGGTGTATAGTATGAAACACTCGTATCTGTTATATTAGTGTATGATTGCTCTATATCACAATCTTGTACATATGATCTTCTTGTATTTGTTCCAAAATAGAACGCATTTTTATTCTGATTCCTTAATGGATTTGGATCATTACTATTACTATTCTCAGATGTACAATTTATATAAATCAAATCATTTGCTTTTTCTCCTCCAAAATTATACATATTACCTCTTGCTACACAATCAGTAACAATAAATCCTTTTGCAGTTCTAGCTCTTATATCAGAACCAAACCTACCTTGATGTTCAAAGAAAAATCCAAACTTTCTATTTCCTATTGATAAACAATTAGAAATTTTCATTGATTCGTCCTCAGAATATCCTGTTCCTATTCCGAAACCTGATGCTCCAGCATCAGTATCTGCAGCTGCTTTTCCACATCCTATCGCAACACAATTTGTTACAGTACAATTTATTGGATAATCCATACCAAATCCAGTACCATCTGTATTCTTAACCACTACATTATTCCAATCACAATCTTTATATGCTGAAAAAGAAAATCCTTTTCCTTGAGCTACATATCCAGTGTTTTGATTTTTGGATGTTTCATTAGCATCTATTATAAAATCTGCAAAATCCGCATTTTCAATATATACTTTAGGTGTATCTTGACTTATATACTGGAACATTGTAAATGAAACATCCAAATTAGCACCATATGGTTTAAGTATAGTACATGAATTGCTATTACTCTCATTAGTTCCCGCTCCTACAAGTTTAACATTACTTCTACATTCAACAGCATAATATGCTCTTTTCTGAGAGCTTGCTTGGTCTGTATATGTATTTATTGGTGCAAAATAATATGTTCCTGCTGGTAAGCTTATAGTTCCTCCACCAGAACTTGAAACTTCATCTATAGCATTTTGTAAGACTCTTGAGTTGTTTTCCATTGCTTCTGTTGTTTTTTCTGCAGATAATGTCATTTCTCGTTCTACCACATTTACATTAGAACTAGTAGATATTTCAATATTTCCTTTTATTTGAGATTTATTTTTAGTAATATTATTACTATTATTAAAAATCAAAAAAAGTGTTCCTGATATAATAATTATTATTAAAATCATTATTAAAACTCTTTTGTTTCTTTTCATGACACATTTCTCCCTTTTTATATAAAATAATTATAACATTTTAAACAAAAGAACACAATATTTTATATATATTAGAATAAGTTTCCTGTTTGGCTAAAGAAAATGAAACACTTACTAAATTGTAAACATTCCCTTTAATAGAATAAACTCGAATACGCAATTTCTTACTCAGCAATCTTTTTTGCTAGTTTACTAGCATAACCAACATAATTCCCAGGAGTTAGCTGAAGAAGATTATCTTTATCTTCAGGTGAAAGAATATTAAGTGATTTGATAAATTCTTGTATATCTTCTTTAGAGATTCTCTTTCCTCTAGTTAGTTCTTTTAGTTTATCATAAGCATCAGGAATGCCATATTTACGAAGCACAGTTTGGATTGGCTCTGCTAGTACTTCCCAATTACATTCAAGTGCTTTAGTAATTTCTTCTTTATTTACTTCTACTCTCTTTAATCCACTAATTGCTTGTTTTATTGCTTGAAGTGAATATCCAACTCCCATACCAATATTTCTTTGACTTGAAGAGTCTGATAAATCTCTTTGCATACGAGAAACTGGAAGTTTATTAGATAGTCCTACTAATATATTATTTGAAATATCTATATTGGCCTCACTATTTTCAAATTTAATAGGATTTACCTTATGTGGCATTGTACTACTTCCTACTTCATTTTTTATTACTATTTGTTTAAAATAATTTTTACTAATATATAACCACATATCACGTACTAAATCTAACATTACATTATTAAAATGTCTTATTCCATCAAATATATGGCACATATAATCGTGTCCTTCTATTTGAGTTGTTAGTGGATTAAATGTTAATTTAAGTTTTTCTTCTACAAATTTTTTAGAAAGTTCTTCCCAATTTTCATCAGGGAATGCAACTGATATTGCTGAATAATTTCCTGTCGCTCCATTAAACTTTGCTGTAGGTTTTATTTCTATTACATTATTTAGAGAATTTTTTAGTCTATGTACATATATTGCAAATTCTTTTCCAACTGTTGTTGGCGTTGCCGGTTGTCCATGAGTATGTGCTAGCATTGGAATATCTGCATACTTTTTTGCAAAGTCACTTAAAATATTTATTAAATTATTAGCTTCTGGTATCCAAACTTTTTTAAGTCCATTTTTTATCATGTTTGCATATGCAGTATTATTAATATCTTCAGAAGTACAACCAATATGTACATAACTTACAAGCTCTTCTACTTCTTTTTCTTTAAGCTTTTCTCCTACAAAAATCTCTATTGCTTTTACATCATGATTAGTTACTTTTTCAATTTCTTTTACTCTCATAAATTCTTTTTCTGAAAAATTTTCAGAAATATCTAATATTTCTGTTAATCTCTCTTTTGAAAATTTATTTAATATTTCACTTTCTTTTAAATTTTCTAATAGAAATACAAGCCAATTTACTTCAACCCAAACTCTGTTTTTTACTAAAGCATATTCTGAAAAATATGATGCTAACGCTTCTCCAATCTCAGAATATCTTCCATCTAGTGGACATATTGCTAAATATTTACTAGAGATATTATTCACTTCATTTTCCTCCTATTTTATTTACATTTTCCTTTGTTTTACATATTAAATACTAGCATATAATAATTTTCTTTTCAAGTTACATCTATTATTAATTTCAAATTTTAATTCAGCTGTTTTTCATGACGGGGTCAAAAAACAGCTGAATAATATAAAAATACACCTCATTTATTTGAGATGTATTTTTTTAATCAAGTCCTGAAAAAGCAACATATTTAAGTACTTTTATTTTGTTACCCATTTTATTAAGTCTAAGTTTGCTGGCTCTAATATCATTTCATGTTTTGGCATTACTCTAAATGTATAACCATAATTTCCACCAGTTGTTAATTCTATTTTTGCTGTATAATAATATTTTCTTGTTTCTTCATCTTTTTCTGTTAATTGCATTGGCGTTATACTTACGTTTTCTACTATTCCATTTTCTAATATTTTGCCATAATAAACTTCTACACTTACATTATTTACATCTATATTTGGAAGTTCTACTTCACAACCTACTTCTATTTTATTTCCAGCGTCTATTGTTATATTATCTGCGTCTTCTTCTGTTTGTCTTATTTTTACATCTTTCCAGTTTGTGTACAAGTCCTTTTTCCATGAGTTAAATGCTGCTACATTATCTATATCTTGGTAATATTTTTTTGTTAACTTACATAGTGGCATATAATAATCTTTTGTATAGTCTACAAGCATTCTTGATGTACTATATTTTCCTCCTGTTGTTATTATGGAGTTTTTCATGATTTGTATCCATTTTGTTGGCATTCCGTTTTTATCCCTATCATAGAATGTTGGTATTATTTTTTCTTCCAATGTTCTATATAAACTTTGACTATCCGCTTGATCTTGTGCTTCATATGATTCATATTCTTGGTTACTTCCTATTGTCCATCCATTGGTTTGTGTATATCCTTCTGCCCACCAACCATCTAGTACACTAAAGTTTATTACTCCATTTACTGATGCTTTTTGTCCACTTGTTCCTGATGCTTCCATTGGTCTTCTTGGGTTATTTAACCATACATCTACTCCACTTACTAAATATCTTGACATTGCTATATTATAGTTTTCTAGTAAGAATATTTTTCCTTTAAATTGTGGCATCATTGATACTTGATGAATATACCTTATTAAATCTTGTCCTTCTTTATCTGCTGGATGTGCTTTTCCTGCAAATATTATTTGTACTGGTCTTTCACTATTGTTTATTATTTGTGTTATTCTTTCTAAGTCTTTAAATATTAATGTTGCTCTTTTATATGTTGCAAATCTTCTTGCAAATCCTATTGTTAATGCATTTGGGTTTAATTTTGATATTATTTCATTAATATCTTCATAGCTATATCCTGAACGTCTTAATCTTTCATATGTATTATCTTTTACTAATCTTAATAATTTTATTTTTCTATCATTATGTATTTGCCATATTTTTTCATCCGGCACATTTCTTATTTTTTCCCATATTTGGTCTTTATGCATATTATCTTGCCAATATGGTATTAGGTATTTATTAAATAATTCTTTCATTCTTGGTGCAAGCCATGAACAAGTATGTATTCCATTTGTTACATATCCTATTGGAGCTTCATTTGCCGCTATATTTGGCCATACATCTCCAAATAGTTCTCTTGATACTGCTCCATGCAGTTTACTTACTCCATTTTTCTTTCCCGCAATTTTTAGTGCTAATATTCCCATATTAAAGCCATTGTCTAAATCTTTTCCCGGTTTCATTCCAAGCCTTAAAAATTCTTCTCTTGTTAATCCTAATCTTGGCCAGAAGTCTTTGAAATATTTTTCTACTAAATCTAGCGGAAATATATCATTTCCTGCTGGTACTGGTGTATGTGTTGTAAATACTGTTTTTGAACTTGTTATATCTTTTGCTACTTCAAATGATACTTCTTTTTCTTTTATTATGTTTTTCATAAGTTCTAATGTTAAAAATGCAGAATGTCCTTCATTCATGTGATATACTGTTGGATTTAGTTTTAAATATTTTGTAAGTAATTCTACTCCCGCTTGTCCTAAAACTATTTCTTGGCGTATTCTCATTTCTTGGTCTCCACCATAAAGCCTTAGTGTTACATCTCTATCTTCTGGATTATTTTTTTCAATATCTGAGTCTAATAAATATAGTTTTACTCTTCCTACATTTATGCTCCATACTTTTAAATATAATCTTCTTTTTGGAAATTTTACAAATATTATTAAGTCATCACCATTTTCATCTTTTACAGGGTTTATTGGTAAATCATATAAATCTATATCATTATATTCTGTTTGTTGATTTCCATTTCCATCTATTTTTTGATTAAAATATCCATTTTTATATAATAATCCTACAGCAACAAGGGGAATTCCTAAATCACTTGCTGATTTTAAATGGTCTCCTGATAATATTCCAAGTCCTCCTGAATAAATAGGAATAGTTTGGTCTAATCCATATTCAGCTGAGAAATATGCTATTAAATCTCCTTTTTCTTCTGGATACATTTTATTAAACCATGTATTTCTACTATTTATATATCCTTCAAATTCTTCTACTATTTTGTCATACTCTTTTAAAAATGTAACATCTTTTGCTACATCCTCTAATTTTTCTTGTGACACATGTTTTAAAAACTTGATTGGGTTCTTATTTGATACTTCCCACAAATCTCTATCCATTCTTTGAAATAGTCTTAAGAATTCTGTATTCCAAGACCACCATAAATTATTAGCTATCACTGATAATTTTTCTATTCTTTTTGGTAATTGTGGATTTACCGTTATCCTATTAAATAAATACATATATGTTCCTCCTTCGTATCTAAAGCCATTTTCTTTTGCATTTTTTACATATATATTATCTATTAAATACTTCCTTTTGTCAAATGTTTTTTTCTATTTTTTACTATCTTTAGAAAAACCTTTTTACTCTACTTTTTGCTCTATTTTTCATTCATATTTTTCACTTATTTAATATTCAATTTTTTATTCTAAATAAAAAAAGTATTATCAAATATTAAAACAATACTTAATAATAGCTTTTAACTTCTTTGTTTTTATTTGCAAAATCTATGTCTTCCTATAGTTACTGTCATTGGTCTTGACCAAATCCATTTATTAGTTGCAGTTGCTGGATTAAAATAATATATTGCTCCATATGTTGGATCCCAACCATTTAAAGCATCTTGTGCCGCTTTTTTTGCAGTAGAATCTGGTGATAGATTTATTTGTCCATCTCTTACAGCATCAAAAGCACCTGATTGATATATTACTCCTGATATTGTATTAGGAAAAGAACTACTTTTTACTCTATTTAAAACAACTGCTCCTACTGCAACTTGTCCTGTATATGGTTCTCCTCTTGCTTCTCCATAAATAATTCTAGAAAGTAAATTTACATCACTAGAATTACTTGTACTCGAACTAGAAGATGAACTAGAACTATATATTCCCATAGCTTTTAAAGTTGCAGGCCCTGCAATTCCATCTACTGTCAGTCCATTTTTTCTTTGGAAATATTTAACCGCTTCTAATGTCTGACTTCCAAATATGCCATCTACATTGCCATTATAATATCCCCATCTTTTAAGTTTAGTTTGTATCTGTCTTACTTCGTCTCCCCTAGAACCATATTTAGATAAAGCTTCTACTTCACTGTTATTTGTAGAATACATAAAAATAACAGTAGAAAATAATAAAACTATAAATGTAATTACTAAACTAACCTTTATACTTTTTTTGCTTAAAGTTCTTTCTTTTATTTTGTTTGTTATTTTTGTTTTTTTATTTTTTAACTTTTTATTTTCTATCTTTTCGTTATTTCTTTTAAACATAAAAATCACCCAAATGATAAAATTTCTTTTTACTATTTTTATCATTTAAGTGATTTATTATGCATTTTATAGTTATTTTTCTATTTTGTTTTTAGTTTATGGCTGTTTTTTGACCCCGTCCCCAAAAACAGCTATGAGCAATAATTACAAAGAATTGCTTCTAAGCCCACTTGTATGTCTATTAGGCCATTCTTATAATTTACATCTAAATCTCTTAATGCTTGCAAAACTTCTTTTAATTCTTTTTCTGTAAAATATTTAGATTGTGTTTTATATTTGTTTACTAGAAAAGTTTGATTTGGTTTTAAACTTAATGAAGTTACAATATCTTTATTATATCTAATTGCTAATTTTAAGAAATATAGTTTCTTAAAATGATTATATAACATAACTAAAATTCTTTGTATTGGCTCTTTATTATAAATCAAATTCTTTAATACATCTAATGCTTTTCTTGTTTGTTTTTGCCCTAAATTATCTGTTAAATCAAATATTACTGCTTCTAGTTTTTTTATTGTTAAGCTATCAACATCTTCTTTTTTAATTACTCCACCTTTTCCTGCATACTCAATAAGTTTTCTTATTTCATTTATTACATCTTGCATATTTGTTCCACAAATTTCTATAAAATATTTTAAAGTACTATCATCTATTTTTACTTCATAAGCTTTACAAATAGCTTTTACTCTTTTTTCTATTTGTACAGGTTTTTGGAAATCGAATTTACAAACTGTTCCTAGTTTATCTAATGTTTTAAATAATTTTAATCTACTATCTGCATCTTCTTCCACAAATACTAATATAACACTTTGATTTATTAT
This sequence comes from uncultured Clostridia bacterium, assembly GCA_944386735.1. GTDB lineage: Bacteria > Bacillota > Clostridia > TANB77 > CAG-508 > CAG-269. The sequence continues at coordinate 31,593 of CALXCH010000001.1, read as the reverse complement.
ATCAATATTTTCATTTAAATAATCATTTATTTTATCTTTTAAATCACTAAGTTCTTTATTTTTTCTTTTTCCTTCTGCTTTAAAAAGTCCAGTATTTCTTGCAATAATTAGTTTTTTCTCATAACCAAATGCAGGTGTTTCAATATCTTGGATTAATTCTTTTACATTTGTATCATCTATTAAAATAGAGTTTATGCCTTTTACAGTTTCACCAAATAATTTTCTTATTCTTTTTATATTGTTTTCTAATAAAAATAGTTCTTCACCATATAAAAGGTATAAACTATTCAATTTTTCTTGTTTTAATTCTTTTTCTAGATTTTCAATAGATGTCATCTTTTAAATTACTCCTTTATTTTCCAAGTATTATTCTAAATATTTCTGCTACACTCCAACATTGTGCAATTGTTCCTTTTGGTAATTGTGGTTTTCTTGAGTCATAAAGTTCTGAAATACTTCCTATACATCCATTTTCATAAATTTCTTTAGAAAATGTCTTTTTAGTTTTTTCAATAAACTTATTTATTTTTTGTTCTAACTCTTCTTTTTCTTCTTTATTTTCTATTTTATTCTTCATATTTTTTAAAGCATTATAATATAGCCCAAGTAACCATGGCCAAGTTATTCCTTGATGATAACTTGTATCTCTATGTTTTTCATCACCTTCATAAACCTCTACATAATTTTCTTCGCCTTTTGCTAAAGTTTTTAATCCATATGCATTTAATAATTTTTTTTCTATTACTGTTATAATGTTTCTAGCTTCTTCTGAATCAGGTTCAATTACAGGATAACTTAAACTTAATGAAAATAATTGATTTGGTCTTATTTTTCCATCTCCTAAAACATCATATAAACATTTTGTTTCTTTGTTATAAAATTTTTCTTGGAATGCTATTTTACAATTTTCTGCTAAATCCTTGTACTTTTTAGCAGTTAAAAGATGACCAAATCTTATACTTAAATCTGCCATAATTCTATTTGCATTGTACCATAAACTATTTACTTCTACAGCTTTTCCATTTCTAGGTGTTACTGCTTTTCCGTCAAATTTCACATCCATCCATGTATTTTGTGTATTTTCTGTTCCTGAAACAATTAATCCATCTGTATCTAAATAGATATTATTTTCGTCTACATTTATTCCTTTACAATAATTTTCAATTATTGCTTTCATCACATCATACATTTCTTCCTTTACAAACTTATAATCTTTTGTATAATCAATATATTTTTGTATTTCTTCAAACAATAATAGTGATGCATCTACGCTATTATAAAGTGGTCTATTATCATAACCTGAATATCCATTTGGAACTAATCCATATTTAACATCTCTTGTCATTGTTTTTAAAACTTCTCTAGCTATATCAAATCTTTTAGGTATTAATAAAACACCTTCAAAAGAAATTAAGGCATCTCTTCCCCAATCTAAGAACCAGTGATATCCTGCAATTAAAGTGTGTAATCCAAAGTTATAACGATTTACTACAAAATTATCTGCTGCTAATAAAAATGTTTTTATTAATTCATTCTCTTTTTTCTCTTTTTGAGTTTTAGCCTTTTCATTTATAAGCTCTGAATTTTCATATATTTCATTTACTCTTTTTTCTTCTTTTTCTATTAAATCTTTTACATCAAGTTCTTCAATATTTTCCTCTAATGAACATACAAAAGAAAGTTCTTTTATTTCTTTGGCCTTAATTTCTATCTCATACCTACCTGGTACTGCATGGTTTTCTTCTCCTTCAAAGCCTCTTTTTTCTTCCTCTATATAAAACATATTATTAAAGCTATCATTTTGATGTTCTACATATTTTCCATCTGATAGATTTATATAAATAGGAGTATAAGAGTTTTCATCTACTTCTATTCTTACTTTATTTCCATGAATTTGTTGTTTTAAATTGAAACAATGGTCTGTACTTACAGTATGAAAATCTCTAAAATTAATTATAGGCGCTAATGTTAATTTAGATTTATAAGCTCCATTTTTAATTTTATAATAAATTCCAACTGTATTTTTACCATAATCCATACAAATAGTTTTAGTTATTTCAATTTTTCCTACTTTGTATGTAAAAGTTGGTACAATATCTTTTTCAAAGCTGTCTTGATACTTGAATCCTTTTGATATATATTCTTTTCCAATATTAGTATAAAGATTATATTTTTTACCTCTAACTTCAATACTTTCATCTAACTTAGAAAGTATTAAAAACCTTCTTGCAGGTGGTGTTAAACTTGCAACTAACAATCCGTGATATTTTCTTGTATTTGCACCAATTATTGTAGAAGAACTATATCCTCCTATTCCATTAGTAATTATCCATTCTTTATCTAAACCATTTTCCAAATTTAAACTTTCTTTTGTAAATCTCATAATTTCCTCCTATTTTCTATCATTTAATTTACTATTTTCTAATTTTTTTAACATCTCTGCTCTAATTTCTTGTGGCGATTTTTTTCTAGTAGTAGCACTAGCACTATTTCTTCTTTGAGCTGAATTTTTTTTAGTAACATCATTCTTTCTTGGATTTCTACCTTTTCTAGTTTTTGTTCTTCCTTTCTGATCCCTTTGTCTTGCTCTTGCTTCTGCTTTTCTATCTGCTTCTCTAATTGATTCAATTCTATCACTATATTTGCTACTAAATTTACTCTTTGACTTAAGAGGAGATTTAATTTTATCATTATTATTTTTAGCAGCCTTTATATCTTTTTTCTTCATTTTCTTTTTAATTTTGTTTATTCTCTTTTCTTCTCTTAATTTGTTGCTTAGCATCAAATATTGTGGGTCATTTTGTTTATCTTGGTATCTCAAATCATCACAAATTAATTCAATAATAGAAGAAGCAACAAGTCCTGGGTCATGTCTTATCAAATCATCTTTTATCATAGACAAGTTTCTTTGTAAAAACTTAATTCCTTTTACTTTATCAACATCTTGTTCTACTAAATCTTGTCCTTCCATATTGTACTTCTTTATAAACTCTGGAATAACTTCACCAGTATCATAAATACAATAATCAATTATACCGCTGCCACAATGTTCTATAATAGCATTGATATGATCTGAAATACTATAATTGTCTGTTTGTCCTGGTTCTGTCATTATATTACAAACATATACTTTAATTGCTGTACTCTCTTTTATAGCTTTAGCAACTCCATTTATTAAAAGATTAGGTATAACATTTGTATACAAACTTCCAGGTCCTATTACAATACAATCTGCTTCTTTTATAGCTTCTACAACTCCAGGTGCTGGTCTACAATTTGATGGACTAATTGTTATCCTATTTATTTTTGTTAATTTGTCTGCAACAACTTCTGGTATTCTAGATTTTTCTTCTACTATATAACCATTTGCAAGTTCTGCAACAATTTTCATCTCATCTAATGTTACTGGAATAACTTTTCCTATCATATTTAAAACTTCATTACTTTTTATAATAGAATCCTCAAAATTACCATTAACACCTTTCATTGCTAAGAAATATATATCTGAAAAATTTAATCCTTTTAATTTTCCTTCTTTAAATTCATAATTAAATAATTTATCTATCTCACCTTCTTTTGAAGCTAGAGAAACTATACTGTCTTTTATATCATCAAGTGGTAATGTTTGTAATTCTTTTCTAGAGTTTGTTGCTGCCTCTCCATAATCAGATACTGTTACTATTGCTGTTAAATTATTTGTATAATTCTTTAATCCAGAAAGTACAGTATCTAAACCTGTTCCTCCACCAATTACTACAATATTAGGTCCTTTATCATAAACAGTTTTATTAAATATAAGTGACTTCATATTAACATTTTTATTATTTTCCATTCTCTCGTCACTTGCTTCGATTAAAACTTCTAATGTTCTTTTATTTAAGAATACAAGTCCTATTACAATTGCAAGAAATCCAACAACAAATATTGCAACAACCTGTCCAACATCTACGAAAGAAATTTCCTTCATTACCAATATTCTTGCTAACCCATAACAAGCAAGTATAATACCTACTAAAATCAAAAACATCCATCTTTTCATTTTACTGCTTGCTTTAAACCATTGAAAAAAACCTTTCATCATCCTACTCCTTTATATATGTCACTATTTAGGACGTTTCCTTTGCGTAATTTATCTGTAACAAGCAAAGCTTTAACATCTAACTTAAAATGTCACATCTAGGACACATCCTATCTACCTATTACTTCTACTTCTAATTCTATTTTCTTTTGAAATTTTTTATAAACTTCTTCTTTTACTTTGTTTACTAATTCTAAAACATCTTTTGCAGTCGCATTTCCTTTGTTTATTACAAAACCTGCATGTTTTGTTGATACTTCTGCATCACCAACAGAATATCCTTTTAAGCCTGCTTCATCTATTAATTTAGCTGTTATAAAATCTTCTCCTCTTTTAAATGTACTTCCTGCGCTTGGATATTCTAATGGTTGTTTTTCTTTTCTAAATTTTGCATATTCATCCATTTTTGCTTTTATTTCTTCTGTATTTCCTTTTTCAAGTTCTATTTCTACTTCTGTTACTATATATTTTTCTTCTTTTAAAATACTTCTTCTATATTCAAATTTCATTTCTTGATTACTAAATATTTTTTCATTACCAGAATAATCCATACAAGTAACAGTTTTTACTATGTCTTTCATTTCTTTTCCGTGTGCTCCCGCATTCATTCTTACTGCTCCGCCAAAAGTTCCTGGTATTCCTGATATTTCTTCAAAACCTGTAAGAGAATTGTTTAAAAACATTCTTCCTACTTTTGCAATCTTTTCTCCTGCTCCAACTCTAACAATAAACTTTTTGTCATCTAAAGTTTGAAAGCTTATTCCTTCAATTTTTATCATTAAAGTAATACCTGGTATTCCTTCATCTAGCACTAACACATTACTTCCATTTCCTATAATCGTTACAGGTATATCATTTTCATTTGCTAAACTTAATATTTCTTTTAATTCTTCTTTATTTTCTATTTTTATTAAACATTCTGCTGGTCCACCAATCTTAAAACTTGTATATTTTTTCATTGGCTCTTCAAATAAAATTCTATCTTTAGAAATTTTTAGATTTGCTTCTTCTATAATCTTTCTTATATCCAAGCTTACACTTCCTTTCTAAATTTTCCTAAAAATTCTTTTTTTACTATATCATTTTTTTAGCTAAATTACAAGCTAAACCCAAAATTTATTTGCACTTTTATGTAAATCATGATATACTTTATTTACTTTATAAATTCCTATCTTTAGGAGGTAGCACTATGTTACGTGCGTTTGTTTACCCGTTTGGAATTTCCGTTGGCGTCACTCTTGTTACTATTCTGCTACTCACTTTATCAGGAATAGGGCCTACAACAATCAACCCTATTACCTTTGCTATCGCACTTGGGGTAATTTTACTCTTCGGTATGTTGATTGGAGTTCTAATTGGAATGCAAGTAATCAATGACATATACGACGAAGAAAGGTGAAGAAATCAAGTAAGCTTATAAGAAGCAGTGATTATCTTCATTTTCTTGGGTAAACATGGAGTCTCATTAATTTGAGACTCTTTTTATATTATTTTAATTCTAAAAAATATATTAATTAAATTATAATTTTCTTTCGTAGATGTATCCCAAATGCATACCAAATGTCACAAAGGAAACGTCCCCAATGAATATTTTTATATTCTATGAATATAAATTAAAAAGAATTCAAGGAGGAAATATGAAACCAAGCTTTTATGTTATAAAGTTAAAAAGAAATATCTTACCATTAATCTTTTTAGGTTTTACACTGTGTTTGCTTATCTTTTCTAAGTCCAACCTACCAGCCGTAAAATCTGGACTAACCTTATGGGCAACCTCTGTTGTTCCTTCACTTTTTCCTTTTTTTGTATCTACTGAACTTTTAATGCATACAAGGATTGTAAGTATTTTAGGACGTTTACTAAACAAATATATGAAGCCCTTATTTAACATTCGTGGTGAAGGTGCTTTTGCTTTTATTATGGGAATTATTAGTGGATATCCTGTTGGAGCTAAAATTGCTTCTAACTTTAGAAAAAATAATATTTGTTCTAAAGAAGAATGTGAAAGACTTCTTAGTTTTACCAATAATTCTGGTCCTCTTTTTATAATTGGTACAGTTGGTATTTTAATGTTCGGAAGCACAACTATTGGTATTTTACTTTTTATAACTCACATTTTAGCAGGAATAAGTGTTGGTATTATATTTAGATTTTGGAAAAAGAATAAAAATTTAGAAAGTTCTAGTTCTAATTTTAATTTAGAAAATAAAACTGTTTCTTTTTCTAACTTAGGAGAAGTATTAGCTGAAAGTATTACAAGTAGTATTTCTACTATTTTATTAATAGGTGGTTTTGTTGTTATATTTTCTAGTGTAATTTCTATTTTAAAATCTAGTGGAATAATAAATATTCTTTCTACCTGTATCTCCCCATTGTTTAACATTCTACATATTGATACTTCTTTTATTAGTCCCCTTCTTTGTGGCATTTTAGAAATTACAAATGGAATAAATAGTATTTCACTAGTTGCCTGCAAGAAACTTTCAATAAACATTATTTTTACAGCCTTCTTACTTGGTTTTGGTGGAATCTCAGTACTTTTACAAGTTCTAAGTATTACCTCTAAAACTGATTTATCAATTAAGCCATATATTTATGGTAAATTACTTCAAGGAATACTAGCTGCTGTTTATACATATATTTTTATTAATGTTATACCATTTTTTAATTTTGATATATAGGAGATGATTTATCTTGGAAAGAGATTTCAATAATGGATTTAATCCTAATTTTATGGACTACAACCAAAATATGAATGCAGATATGAATGATTTATATAGAGACCCTATGTTTAATCCAATTATGCAATATGAACAGGCTTTTTACTATTACCGATATCTTTGTATGCAAATGGATTATAAAATAAAATGTAAGGAATATGAAAAACTATGCAATAACCAGCAAACCCAAGAAAATAGAAATTCTAGAAGACCTGAATAACTTTACTTTTTTCAAAAAAATTGTTATAATACATTTATATTTTACACACCTATATTTTTAGGAGGTTTTGACAAATGTCTAACCTTGTAAAAGCGATTCTTCAATCATCTTTATTTGCTTTTTTACTTATTTTTATCGCTTTCATAATGGAAGGGGAGATTTCTTTGCCAGAGTTTTTGATAAGTTTAATTTCTGTGGAAATGTTACTTATACCTCATAGATATCATTATCTTTCAAAAATCAGCCAAGATATCATTGATAACAAATAAGATAAACTTATAAAGTTCAGCAAATAGGAAAATGAAAAAAATGAAGAAGTAGAAAAGGCATCTCGAAGTTCGAGGTGCCTTTAATTAGTCTTTTAATGGCTATTTACAATTGCTATTAAAAGTTTCTTGTTCAGCTTCGCCTAGCCATTTATATTCAGCAAGTAGCTTCTCCAATTCTGCTGAAACATTTTTTAGCTTGCAATAAACTTCTGCTAGGTCTGCTGCAAGCCAAACAAGCTCATCATAGTTGGCTTCGCTAAGACTTTTCATATGCTTTAGCTCATCCATACTATTTAGAATCTCTTCCTCAGCTTTTTCATTTTTCTCTTTTTCTTGCTGAAGTTCATAAATCCTGTTTTCTACAAGTTTCTTCGTAATTTCAAATGTCTTAGCCATTTTTAATCCTTTCCCTAAAATAGTTATTTTACCAGTTGTATATTCACTCGCTGAAAAACGAGATTATAAAAATTTTATGGTAATATAATATCATAATTTTACATAATTTTCAATAATATGATAGTATTTTTTAACTTGTATTTTAAATAATTTGTTCTTTTCTCTAAAATGTGGTATAATAATTAAGTCATAAATTTTACGTTTGGAGGTTTAAAATGTCAAGACGGTTTTTGAATATTTTTTGTGTTTCGTTTCTGTTCAATATGGCTATGATAGTTATCATCCTTGCTTTAGATTTAGCTGGAATAAACTTTATTAGAGATAGTGTAGGAACAATACTTCTTGTTGGTCTTGTTTCTGTTATTTCTTCATACCTTATATTTAAGTTTTCTATAATTCCTCTTTCATATGACTTAGGATTTACAAATGCTAAAATTAAGTATACAAATGCATTATTAAATATCGTAAAAGATTTTCAAAATAGGACTTTAGAGCTTTACTATGAAATACCTGATGCTGAAGTAAAATCTTTTGAAGATTACAAAAAATATTTGTATTTACTAGCATATCGTAATAGTAGAAATGAACTTATTGAAGCACTTTTAAAAGCTTTTGAAGAAATAAATGATTCATCTTATGTTGATGTGTTGAACGAAACAAAAACAAAATGACCTCAAAAGAGCTTGCAAAATTGCAAGCTCTTTCTTATCTTATTCCTATCTTAAAAAGAAATATGCTAATACTATAATTCCAAGTACTATTCTATAATATCCAAATACTTTAAAGTTATGTTTTTTAATATAATTCATTAAAAATTTAATAATTGCAACAGAAACTAAGAATGAAACTAACATTCCAACTAATAATACTGCAATTTCTATTCCTGTAAATCCAAATCCAAATTTAACTAATTTCAATAAACTCGCTCCAAGCATAGTTGGAATTGCTAAATAAAATGTAAATTCAGCAGCATTTGGTCTAGAAAGACCTATTAATAATCCACCTATAATAGTTGCTCCTGAACGTGACGTTCCTGGAAAGATTGCTGCAATTAATTGAAATATTCCAATTAAAAATGCATCTTTATATGTAATCTCTTTACTTGTTTCCTTCACCTTTGACTTTCTATTTTTGTTCCAATTTTCTATTACAATAAATGCAATACCAAAAACAATTAATGCGATTGCTATACATACTGGATTATAAAATAATGCTTCAAAAACTTCATCAAAAAGCAATCCAATAATTGCTGCTGGAATACAACCAACTAATATTTTGCCCCATAAATTCATTATATCTTTATTAAAGTAAGATAGTATTCCAGTCTTCTTAATTGCTTTTTCTTTATTTTTAGTAAAAGGCCATATTTTCTTAAAATATAAAAGCACAACTGCTAGAATGGCACCAAATTGTATAACAACTTGGAACATACTCCAAAACTCTGGAGAGACCTCCTTAAACTTTATAAATTGTTCTGCTAAAATTAAATGTCCTGTACTACTAATTGGTAGCCATTCTGTAATTCCTTCTATAACTCCAAATATAGCAGCTTTTAATAGTTCTAATACCATATCTATTCTTCCTTCCCTTGTTTATTTTTTATATACTTCTTTTAATATATTATATATTGTATCTTTTATAAATTCAGCAGTTGTAACTGGTGCTACTTTTCCAGGTAAAGCTAATGCCCATATTAATTTTAAGTTTCTCTCCTTTGCTTCTTTTTTATCTATTCCACCAGGATTAGATGCTAAATCTATTAACAAACAATCTTCTTTTACATATTGCATTCTTTCTTTATTTAAAATTAAATGTGGAACGGTATTTATTATAATATCAAACTCTCCTAAATTTTCTCCTAAAGTATTTATATTAATTTCATTATGACCATATGCTTTAATCCATGCTAAATCTTCGTCTTTTCTTGCAGCACAAGTAACTTTAGCTGATAACCCTGCTAGCTTTCTTGCCAGTACTTTTCCAATTCTTCCAAAACCTAATATTAATACTTTGCTTCCATGTATTATTTTATTAGTATTTGCTATTGCAATTTCAATTGCACCTTCTGCTGTCGAAATCGTATTTAATACTGCAAGTTCTTCCCTTTTCATTATATCTATTATTTCAACATATTCATCATTTGCTAGGCTATAAACTTCTGGCATAATACTCCCTGCAATTAATATTTTAGCATTTAAGTAATGAACAAGTTCTCTTACAGATATTTCTTCTCTACTAAACGGTGCATTAATATTTATGCCATTACTTGAAAAAGGTATTGGCCCAATTACTACTTCTACATCTTCTGGAATAGCTTTACTTAGTTTTTCAGTAAATACAATATTTTTATGTTCTTTTAATTCTTCTGCTTTTTCTAATCCAAAAGTATATACCATATTTCCTTCGTCTGCAAGCATTTTAGCTAGCTTAATTATTCGCAAATCTCCACCAATTATTGCAAAATTTGTACTCATAAAATCCCTCCTTATGATTATTATATTGAATTTTCGGAATTTTATGAGTAATTTTAATCACGTCTTTCTTTTTGGTCTATTTCTTTTTGGTCATTCACTTCTTTTTCTTCTAATTTTTCTTTTCTGTTTTTCTTTAACAAATTAATATCATTATAGCTTAAATGCCTTGTAATCTCAGACATTTCTTCTAAATGTTCTTTAGCTTTTATTTCTTTTTTACTTAATTCCTTCTTTGGTTGTTTTTCATCTACTTGTTCTTTATTCTCTAAATTAAATGGAATTGAAATTCTTGCCATAATAGGTATAAAAATTGGATCTTTTTTTACTTTATCTACGATTTTCTTACTATCTATATCTATTGCTGTATTTATATATTTTATAGCTGTATCTTTATCATTTTTAATTAAAGCTATTTTAGATAATTCATAATAACTATCTGCTGAAAGTTCTTCCTCATCTACCGCTTCTAAAAACTTCTTTTGTGCTTCTTCTATGTCTTTATATATAAGTGCAATTTCAGCTAAATTATATTTTAATGCATATGCTACACTATTAATTTGTGCAGCTTTCTCATAGCAAGTTTTTGCACTTTGGAAGTCATTAAGCATAGTATATGCAATTCCCAAATTATAATTTATATCATAACTATATGGATTATATTTTAATGCCTCTTGATATACATTTACTGCCTCTTTATACATTTCAGTATCAATTAAAATATCGCCTAATAATATAGATGCCTCATATGTATCTGGTTTCTTATTTAATAAATTAAATAACATCTCGGCTGCTTCGTCTTTTTTATCTAATCCATTTAATAATTCTGCAACTTTATAATAAGAATCGTAATCTTGTTTGTCTATATCAATTGCTTGTACATATTCATCAATAGCCTTTCTCATTCCGCCTTCTTTTTCGTAAATTTGAGCAAGCATCTTGTGTGCTTTATAACTATTTTTGTCTTTATCAAGTATACTAAGTAAAGCATCCTTTGCTTTTTTATTATCTTTAAACATAAGAAAAATTTTAGCTTTAGTCAAATTAACTGCTTCATATAAGTATATTCCTTGTTTTTCTAAAGCAATAATTATTATTGGCACTAACACTGCTAATACATATTTTAGAATCATAAAAAAAACATTTAGTTTTATATCAAATAAAACTTCTAGGAAATTAAGAGCTATTCCCATTGCCTCTAATACTAAAATAATTACATAGCTAGTATCATTTCTTCTTATCATTCTAAAAAACATATATACAAACATTGCAAACGAAACAAATATAAATAGTAATTGTTCTACTAGCATATTAACTTCTCCTTTTACTTTTTGCATTTCTATTTTATTTTATTTTTCATCATTTGTCTAGCTATTTATATATACTTTGATAAATTTTATAATTTCTTAATATTTTCCTTACATAATTGTTAGTTTCTTTATAGGGTATATTTTCAATATCACTTCCATCTGCTTTTATTATATTTTTGGCTATCCAATTATCAACAGTTCCTATTCCTGCATTATACGCTGCAACTGCAACCTCTTTATTTCCATATTTATCAAGCAAAGTAGATAAATATTTTGTTCCAATATTTATATTATTTTGTACATTTGTTACAGATTCTTTTATGTTTTCTTTATCTATGTCAATTCCATATCTTGTTGCAATATCATCTGCTGTCTCTTCCATAATCTGCATTAAACCGAATAGCATTTTTATGCGACACAGCATTTTCATCAAAGTTGCTTTCAGCTTTTATAACTGCAAATACTAAATTTTCTTCAACATTATATTCTCTAGCATAATTTGAAACTATATCTTGATAAGTTTTAGGGTAAATTATTCTTAGTATTTTATCTTTAAAAATAAAAACAAATACAATGACAAGTAAAATTACTACAATAGTAATAACTAGTTTTATATTTTTCACTTTTATTTTCTCTCTCCTTTGTCATTCCACTTTGAAAGATGTGTCCCAAATGCGACAAAATGTGTTCATAGGAAACGTCCCCAATGCGACATTATTTGCAATCATACCAGTTGTCTGCTTCTGAAATTTCAGCAATTAGTGGTACTTTTAACTTAGTTGCTGTCTCCATACTATTTTTTACTATTTCCTTTATTTCTTCTTTTTCTTCTATTGGTGCTTCTATCATCATTTCATCGTGTACTTGTAATACTATTTTTGATTTTAATCCCCTTTTTTCAATTTCTTTTAATACTTTTATCATAGCAATTTTCATTATATCTGCTGCTGTTCCTTGTATTGGTGTATTCATTGCTGCTCTTGCTCCAAATTGTCTTACCATATAATTGTTTGATTTCAATTCTGGTATATATCTTCTTCTATGGAACAATGTTTCTACATAGCCTTTTTCTTTTGCTTCTTCTTTTATATTATCCATAAATTTCTTTATTCCAGAATATTCACTTAAATACTCATCTATATATTTTTTTGCTTGTTTTCTTCCTATTCCTAATTGTTCTCCTAGACCGAAATCACTTATCCCATAAACAATTCCAAAGTTTACTGCTTTTGCATTACTTCTTTGTTCTTTTGTTACTTCATCCATTGGGGTTTTAAATACCTTTGATGCTGCTTGTTTATGAATATCTTGCCCTTCTTTAAATGCTTCTATCATATGTTTATCTTCTGATATTGATGCTAATACTCTTAATTCTATTTGTGAATAATCTGCATCTACATAGACATATCCATTTTCTGGCTTAAATACTCTTCTTACTCTTTTTCCAAGTTCAAATCTTGTTGGTATATTTTGTAGATTTGGCTCTGTTGAGCTTATTCTTCCTGTTGCTGTTATTGTTTGATGGAAAAATGAATGTATTCTATTTGTTTTGGGATTTATATATGGTTTTAATCCTTCTACATATGTTGAGTTTAATTTCATAAGTTGTCTATATTCTAATATTTGTTCTATTATTGGATCTTCTTTTTTTAGTTTTTCTAATACATCTACATCTGTTGAATATCCACTTTTTGTCTTCTTAATAACAGGTAATTTCATTTTTTCAAATAAGATTTCTCCTAATTGTTTTGTTGAATTTATATTAAATTCTTCTCCTGCCATTTCATAAATTATTTTTGTTATTGTATCTAACTTTTGTGTTAGTTCCTTTCCAAATGCTTCTAATTCTTCTTTATCTACATACATACCATTCCATTGCATATTTGATAATACTTCTACTGTAGGCATATCTATTTTATTAAATAATTCTAAGCAATTTACTTCTTCTAATTTCTTTAGTGTTATCTCTTTTATTTTTCCTATGCTATATACATACAAGCAAGCTTCTTCTTTTTTTCTTTCCTCTAATTTTCTTTTTTCTTCACTATCATTTTCTGAGCTTTCAAATAGATTTATCTGTTTTGCTTTAGTATCTTTTTTTTCTTCTTCTCCTAAGATTTCCTCTAAATCTAATTCTAAAAATTTTACTATTAAATCTTCTATTTTTAGTTTATTATCTGTTGGATTTAATATGTATGATGCTATTGATATATCATAATCTATTCCTTTTAAGTTTATTCCAACCTGTTTTAATAATATATATATTCTACTTAAATCTATTCCTACTTTTCTTATTTCAGAATCTTCCAATACTTCTTTCAAACAATCCGCATCATTATTTAATTCTATATAATAAACTTCATTTTTTTCTTTATTATAAATAGATATTCCTTTTATTTTTTCTTTTATTATTTTTTCTTTATCATCATCTTTTTCTGTTACAAAGTAAAATATCATTTCTTTTGATTGTCTCATAAAATCAATTATTTCTTCTTTTGATTTTTCTACTCTTTTATATAATTCCTTATTACTGTTATTTTCCTTTTCTCCTGTAGTACCTTCTCCTTTTAAATTAAAACGTTCTATATAACGGTTAAAATTTAATTCCTTAAACAATTCTAATACTTTTTCTTTATCCCATTCTTCCACCTTAAAATCGCTTAAATCATCTTTTATTGGTACATTTACATTTATTGTTCCTAATGTTTTAGATAAATATGCCAAGTCTTTATTTTCTACTATTTTTTCTCTTTGTTTTCCTTTTAAATCATCTTCTCCTGCTTCTATTTTTTTATACAAATTATCTATTGAGCCATATTCTTGTACCAGTTTTAGTGCTGTTTTTTCTCCTACTCCTGGTACTCCTGGTATATTATCTGATGTATCTCCTTGAAGTCCTTTTACTTCTATTAATTGTTTTGGCTTTAATCCATATTTTTCTTTTATTTTTTTTGCATCATATTCATCTGTTTCACTTTTTCCTGCTTTTGTATGTGGTATTCTTATTGTTACTTTATCTGTTGCAAGCTGAAATGTATCTCTATCTCCTGAAAGAATAATTACATCTAATCCTTGTTTTTCTCCATAACAAGATAGGGTTCCTAATACATCATCTGCTTCATACCCTTCCATTTCTACTATATCTATATTCATTGCACGTAATATTTCTTTTATCATAGGCATTTGTTCTGCAAGTTCATCTGGCATTCCTTTTCTATTTGCTTTATATCCTTCATACATTTTGTGCCTTGCTGTAGGTGCTTTTAAATCAAATGCTACTGCCATATATTGCGGCTTTACGTCTTCTAACAATTTAAACATTATTGCTAAAAATCCATACACCGCATTTGTATATTTTCCATCTTTTGTTGTTAGCATTTTACTTCCCATTATTCCATAAAATGCTCTATTCATTATACTATTTCCATCTACTAATACAAATTTATCCAAAAGTTTTTCCTCCTAATAAAAAATCTTTTTTATTATATCACAGTTTTTTTGTATTTACCACCGAAAATAATATTTTAATATTTTTTATCCTATAAATTATAAATAGAATATCCCCCTAAGAGCAAACCCTTAGGGGGAATATTCTAGTCTTCCATTAGCTCCTCGTAGAAGTCTACAAGAATCATGGAGACCTCGTAGCAACTTAGCATTTGCTTTCTCAAAAGACCGAGAAGCTCGCCTTCGCTACTGAGGACCAGCAATGCCTTTGCAGTATCGTTGTTGTAAAGACTACAAAGCTTATTAACCAGTTTCTCGTCGTCCTCAATGCCCTGCAACTCTTCAGGCATCCCGATGTTTACTTCTCCTTGAGTTTCCTCAAGAAAAGTTTTTGATGCATCAAGAAGGAGTCTCTCCACATCCGTGATATACATGTTAATAAGTGCTGCTTCGATTCTTTCTTGACCAACTATGCGAACAGCATCCTCAGCCGCCCTGCTGGTATCATCCTCTGATACCAACCAATCTCCAAGCGCATCATCAGTCATCTTTGCCAACTTCTGTGCAAGTTTAGCATGTCTCTTTCCGAGAGCATATTGTACATCATAATCTGGATTACCTGCCGTCTGAACGCAGATATCAAGATACTTTTCTAGTGACTGCGACATTGTTAATCCTTTCTACTACAGCAGAGCCTTTCTCTGCATATATATATTATACCAAAAATACCTCTATTTTTCAAATTATGAAGATATTTCTATTTTCTATTTTTTCTCTTTTTCTTATCCTCTAAAACTTTTTCTAATCTTTCTAATTCTTTCTTTGTTTCTTCTATTTCTTCTTCTGTTTTTACTGCTGGCATAAATTCTTCTGCAAATCTATATTCATCTCTGTTTTTAATATACAATAAACCTATTATTGAAAAAACTACAGCACCTATAAAGTTTACAATTAAGTCTTTCATTGTATCATTTATTCCAATATCTAAATATCCACCATCAATTGTAATCGCAGACTTTTTTCCATTTAAAGTTCCATAAACTATTGTTTTTTCAATATCTTTTATAACCTCTTCTTGGTTCTTCCCTTCTTCATTTAGTAAAGTTGATGAAACAGTAGTTACTATTCTATCTTTTTGCATATCAGTATTAAAAGTTTTATCCATACCATATTCTATAAATTCCCAAAGAACTCCTACAGTCATAGAAAAACAAAATGCAACTAAAGCAACAAAAACTGGGGTTAGCATCTTATGAAATTTAGTGCTTCTATTTAATATATCTATCATTGAAAATCCTATTGCTGCACATAAAAATCCATTTATAGTATGCAAGATTGAGTCCCAATATTTAAATATTCCATAAAAATTCTGAACTTCTCCTAATATTTCTGCTGAAAATATAAATAGAAATATTATTATTTCTAAAGTATTAGGTAATTTTATATTTAGTTTTCTATCTATTATAATTGGTATTAAAAATAAAATAAGTGTTAAAACACACATAAACACATTTTCATAATTCCCTTTAATTAATTGTAAAACTAATGTTACTATTACCAAAAATCTTAATACAAAATATACTGTTGCTGTAGCTTTTTTATTTTTTCCAAATACAACTAATCTTTTCAAACGCCTTCTCTCCTTTATAAATCTTTTACATACCAAACATCACAAGCATAATGCTCAGTCTTCACTAAAGGTTCATCTAAACTTTTAAATCCATATTTTTTATAAAATTTATTTGCAGCTACCATATTACTTAATGTTTCTATATAACATCTCTTATAATATTTTTTAGCATAAGACAAAGCTAAGTCCATTAATTTATGTGATATTCCTGTTCCTCTTGCACTTTCTAAGCAGTACATTTTTTGAAGTTCACAAACATCATCTGTTCCTTCTAGTTTACCTATTCCACATCCACCTACAACTTTTCCTTCTTCATCTTCTACTACCCAATATTTAAATCCAGTTTTGTTATACACTTCAGAAAATCTTCCTAAATCTGGGTCACTCCAAGCTAGACCCTCATGATTTCCTCCAAATTCTATTAAACATGTTCTAATTACATTTTCTACTTGCTTATTATCCTTCTTTTCTATTTCTCTTATTTTATATTCCATATCTTAATACTCTTCTTTCAAATAATTTTTTCTATCAAATCTATATGTTGGTACTAACTCTCTTTTATGTTTTGAATTTTTATATTTTTTTATAATTTCTTCTTTTACATTTTCATTTGTTTTTCCTGTTTCTATCATTTCTGCAATTTCACTATATTTTATCCCCATTTTTTCTTCATCTGTTTCACCACCTAATCCATCATTTGGTGCTTTTTCTAGTATTTTACTTGGAACTCCCAAGTACCTTCCTATTTCTAATACTTCCTCAACTGTAAAATTTCCAATTGGATTTAAATCAGAACTATTATCTCCCCATTTTGTTGTATAACCTACCATTGCTTCACAAAGATTTCCTGTACCAATTACCAAATCCCCTAAACTCTGTGCAATTCCATATAACGTTGTCATTCTTAAACGTGGTTTTATATTTATCTTTGCTTCTTTAGATAATTCATCACATAAAGAATTTTCTATTTCTTTTTCCATTTCATCATAAGATTTAGTTAAATCTACTTTTAAAAATTTTACTCCAAAAGTATCTGCTACTAATTTTGCATCATCAAAATCACTATTCTCAGAATGACAAGGCATTGATACTGCAATTACTTTTTCTTTCCCAATAGCATTTACTGCCATTGCAATTACTGTTGCTGAGTCCTTTCCTCCACTATCTCCTACAACTAATCCATTTGCACCTGATTTTTCTACATAATCTTTTATCCATTTAATTGCACCATCTAACTCTTTTCTTAGTTCTTCTTTTTCTAACATATTTATCACTTCCCTTGTTTTTTATACAAATTATGTTCTTTTATATATGATATAACGTCATCTGTTGTTAAATATCTTATGCTCTTACCTTTACTTATTTTATCTCTTACAAAAGTAGAACTCAAGTTACTTCTTATACTTTCTTTTGCTTTTATAAAAGACTCTTTATTTTTCTTTAAAAATTCATCTTTTTCTATTATCTCATCTACATTGTCTTTATCTCTTTCTAACACAAAAACCTTAAAATTCTTTACTAATTCGTCTGCTTTTTTCCATTTGCTCATTTCTTTTAGATTATCACTTCCTGTTGCAAATGCAATATCATATTTACTATATTCTTTTTGTAACCTCTCTAAAGTCTCAACGGTATATAATGGTCTTTCACTATCTATTTCTACTCTTGATACTTTAAACTTTTTATTTTTATCACACACTCTTTTTAGCATTTGGTATCTATCTTCATTACCAACTAAACCTTCTTTATCATATTTACTATTTACTGGCACAAATATTATTTTTTCTACATCTGCATATTCACTAACAATTTGTTCAGCAAGTGAAAAATGTGAATTTAACGGTGGATTAAAGCATCCTCCAAATACAATTATTTTTTTCTTTTCCATGACTTACTCCATTTAAACTATAATTTTGAAATTTTTAATATTATAACATAGTTTTATTCTATTTACTACAAATTTACTAATAATTAGATTTTACCTATTAAAAATGGTACTAAGAAGTTCTTTGCTCATAGTACCATAACTTTTTATTCAATTGTAAACTCTGCATATATATAATTTTTTTCATTACCATATAATTCTTTTACTAATCTATATTCTCCTGTATCTAACTCTCCATATAAATCTTTCCAGTTCTCCTCGATTTCTATTGTTCCGTCTTCTTTTGGAATATATGCTATATCAGTAAATGCAAAATTTTCATTTATTTGCTCTAACTCTTTCCATTCTCCATTTTCTTTTTTATCAATTCTAAACCATTGTCCATAGTCATATTTTTCTTCATTTTTATCTTCTATTAAAATAGTTGCAGATGTTTTTGTTAATGTTCCTTCTTTTATTTTCATTGTTACATTATTAATATTTCTACTATCTTCATCTATTTGATTTACATTACTATTTGTAGCATAGTTTTCCGTAGCTTCATTTACAACAGCATTTTCATTTGCAGTTGTCATATTTTGTTCTTCTTCATGTCTATTATTGGTGAAAAATTCAATTCCACATATTATTAAAATTAGAACTATTGTTAAAATTATTACTATATATACCTTTTTCATAGACAATTCCCCCTTTTATAATTACATTAAATATTTCTTAGCAATCTCATAGAAAACTTCCGTTCCTATTAATATTGGATTTTCTCCTACTGTGAAATTTTCATTATGTTGTGGATAAAATTTATCTCTTGTACAACCAACAAATATCATACAACCTGGTACTTTTTCTAAATAATATGAAAAATCTTCTGATGTAGTAGTTTGATAGTCTGTTACAACATTGCTTACAATCTTTTTTGCTATTTCTTGTACAGTTTCCGCTTCTTCTTTAGAATTAACTGTTACAGGATATTCTACCAAAAACTTAACCTCTGCTCTTCCTCCCATCTCTTTTGCAATACCTTCTACTGTTTCTACAATTTTCTTTTTCATTTCTTTTCTTACTTCATTATTGTTTGTTCTACAGATTCCTTTCATGTGTACAACATCAGGAATAACATTATTTGTTTTTCCACCACTTATTGCAGTTGCTCCAATAATCGCTTTTTTTTCAGGTTCTACATCTAATCTTGCCATTTCTTTTAAAGCTATTCCTATTTTATTTGCAATATAAATTGTATCAATACATTTTTCGGGCATTGCAGCATGCCCACCTTTACCATATACAACAATATCATAAGGGTCTGATGATGCCATTACAGTTCCTGATTTTACAGCAATTTCATCTTCTTTAAATTCACTCCAAACATGAATTGCAAATGCTTTATCTACTTTTGGATTTTCTAATGCTCCATTTTTAACCATATCTTTAGCCCCTGCATCGCCTTCTTCATCTGGTTGGAAAAGAAGTTTTACAGTTCCTTTTATTTTATCTTTATTATCCATTAAAATTTTAGCAAGTGAAAGTAAAATTGTCATATGGGCATCGTGTCCACATGTATGCTTAGTTCTTCCTGTTTCATCCATTACAACTGCATCCATATCACTTCTAAATAATATACAAGGGCCATTTTCTCTTCCTCTCAAAGTTGCAATAATTCCTGTTGCATATATATTTGTATTTATATCGTTATATCCCATTTCTTCTAATCTTTTCTTTATATAACTTGATGTTTCAAACTCACATAAGCCTTTTTCTGGATGATTCCACAAATACTCTTTATCCTTTTTCATTTGCTCTTTTAAATTCATAACTTCTTGTTCAATATTCATAACATTACCTCTTACTTAAATAATTTAATTATCCTATCCACAGCTTCTTTAGTATCTTCTTTACTAGAAAATGCTGTTAATCTAAAAAATCCCTCTCCACATTCTCCAAATCCTACTCCTGGTGTTCCGGACTACTGCTGCTTCATTTAATAATTTATCAAAGAAATCCCAAGATTTCATTGCATTTGGTGTTTTAAGCCAAATATATGGTGAACTTTCTCCTCCATATACAATAAATCCAACTTTTTCTAATTCTTCTTTTATGTATTTTGCATTTTCTTTATAATATTTTATATTTTCTCTTATTTGTTTTTGACCATCTTCTGTATACACTGCTTCTGCTGCTCTTTGAGTAATATATGACGCTGCACCAAATTTAGTACTTTGTCTTCTTCTCCACAAACTATTTAAATCCACCTCTTTTCCACTTTTTGTGTATACTTTTAGTTCTTTAGGTACAACCGCAAAAGAACATCTAACACCTGTAAAGCCTGCAAGTTTTGAATAAGATCTAAATTCTACTGCAACTTCTTTTGCGCCTTCTATCTCATAGATACTATGAGGTATATCTTCATCTTCTATAAATATTTCATAAACAGAATCGTAAAATATTATTGCTTTATTTTCTTTAGCATATTTAATCCATTCCTCTAATTGCTTTCTAGTTAAAACTGTTCCAGTTGGATTATTTGGAGAACAAAGGTATATTATATCAACATGTTCTTTTGGAAGTTCAGGTGTAAAATTATTTTCTTCAGTAGCTTTTAAATAAACTATATCATTTCTTCCAAGCATTATATTTGCATCTCTATATGCTGGATATACTGGATCCATTAAAGCTACAATATTATCTTCAGATAACAACTCTGCTATTCCTGCTAAATCTCCTTTACTTCCTGCTGCAATAAACACTTCATCTTTTTCTAAAGAAACTCCTCTTTTCTTATATTCAACATCTAAAATTCTATCTATTAAAAAGTCATATCCTTGAACTATTCCATAGCCTCTAAAAGTTTCTTTTTTAGACATTTCATCAACTGACTTTTTCATTGCTTCTATTACAACTGGTGCAAGTGGTAATGATACATCTCCTATTCCTAAACTTATGACTTTTTTATCTGGATTATTTTTCTCAAATTCATTTCTTTTTTCTGTTATAGTAGAAAACAAATAATCATTCTTTAAGTTCAAAAAATTTTCATTTACATTTGCCATTTACTTCTCTTCCTTTCAAAATATCGCATAAGAAGCCTTATGCGATAAAATATTATGGTCTTAATAAATCTTCTAAAACTACCTTACTTCCATATTTTATAATCATTGGAACTGATTTAGATAATGTTACTCCTTCTATATTAGATTTAACATCTCTTGTTCCTGGTATTACAACTGCATCTTTTGGTATTACTATTTGACCATTTTCATTTGGAGTAATTATGTTTCCATTTACATTATCATAAACTGGTGTACTTCCTGTAATTGTTACACCTGCTCCTATTACAGCCCCTTCTTTTACTATTGTTCCTTCTGTTATTTGTGAACCTGCTCCAACAAATACATTATCTTCTATAATTACAGGATATGCACCTACTGGCTCTAATACTCCACCTATTATTACTCCTGCACCTAAATGTACATTTTTTCCTATTTGAGCACAAGACCCTACTAATGCTAAAGAGTCTACCATTGAACCTTCATCTATATATGCTCCTATATTTGTATAACAAGGTGGCATAAAAGTGACTCCTTTTCCGATATACACACCATCTCTTATTGATACTGTAGGAGAAACTACTCTTACTTTTTCATCTAAATTTACTTTTCTTTCTCCCATTGTATCTTTATCTATAGTTCCATCTTCAAATTTTATTACTTCTCCATATTTAAAGCCTAACAATATAAATTGTTTTACCCATTTATTTACTTTCCATTCTCCATCTATTTTTTCTGCTACTCTTACATTTCCTTTATTTAAATCACTTTTAAATTCTTCCCATACTGGCATAAATTCTTCTCTTGTTAAATCTTCTTTTTCTAATAATTTCAAGTATTTTTCCATACCATCAACTCCTAAAAAACTTTTTATTAACTTTTCAAGCATTATATCATTTATATATTTTTCCGTCAATTTTCAAACTTATATATTCTATTTTAACATTTTCCTTACTTATAAAATAAATATTGGCTTTTAAATTAATTCTTGATATATTCTTTTTGTCGCTTATTTCTCACTTTAACAACAGGTGTATCAATCAGCAGTTGTACTGCTGATTGGCTAGGCAGTTTTCCACTTCAACTGTTGATAAGCTGCACCTGTTAGCAGTTTAATTTTGCCAGAAAGGAAGTGAAAAGAATTGGAAACAAAAGACAACGAAGAATTGGCACTAAAGTATCTAGGTTGTGCTTTATTGTATTTATAGTTTGCTTCTTTATGTTTTTAACTACTTTAATCGGCTATAATACATATTTTTCTTTTTCAAAAGGAAAAATTGAAGTTCGTGCAGAGAACTCCAATTCCGTTAAATAAGCAATCTCGAGAGGATTTATTTCTCTCATTTTTATATAAATAGATAATTTATTATCTTTTATATATTATTAATATCATAATTATTTATTCTAGTTCAAATACATTATAGTATAATATAACTGTATTGAGTAAAATCTCATACATGTCCTATAAGATTAGAACCAATTGGTTCACTATAAGTCTAAGGAGGATTATCATGCGAGTCATTAAAGAAGGAAAGAAAAAACTTTTTAATGATGGAAAACCAGGATTTATGCGGGTAACTTGTAAATATTGTGGAGCAATACTTGAACTTGGATTTGATGATTTAAAAAGTAATCCCGATGATGGAATGTTTGCAACAACATCTTCTTACAAATGTCCTTGTTGCTCTCATGTTAATTATATTAGACGTGGATACCAGGAATACTAGTCTGGTATGACTTGTTTTTAACAGTATGTAAAATTTATTTTACTAATATCTTTTGCTTATCTTTTTCAATCTTTTTTCTATATCTATCCTCTTCTGAAAAAATACAACCACAATATTTTTGCATATAAAGACCTATTTCTCTTGCTTTTGCTTGTCCTTCTCTAAATCCTACTCTAAAATCTCTATATAAAAATTCTATTCCATATTTTTTAGCAATTACTTCTCCTAAATCTTTAATTATATCATGCTTTTGATATGGACTAACTAAAAGAGTTGTTGAAATTGTATCAAAACCATTTTCTTTAGCATATTTTGCAGTTTGTTCTAGACGAACTGGATAACAATAATCTTGACATCTTGTATCTAAAGATTTAACAACATTTTTACAAAAATCATCTAGTCCATAATTTTCTTCAAAAATAGCATTTACATTTATACTTTTAGTATATTCTTTTAAGCAATCTCTCCTTGCTTTATATTCCATATATGGATGTATATTAGGATTAAACCAATATACAGTTGGCTCTATATTTTCACTTCTTAATTCATCAATGCAATACACACTACAAGGTGCACAACAAGTATGTAATAATAATTTCATTTTTCGTCTTCCTTTACTTTTAATTTACATATACTAATATAACACATTTTAAAGTTTTTTTCCAGTTTTTAGCCAAAATACAAGGAAAGAATATTTCTACTCTTTCCTTATATTTTTATATACCTTCCTTAATTGTATATTCACTTATATCTGGTTCTGTAAAATCCTCTTCTGTAACTGTTCCAAATTCATATTTGTATTCTGTTGTAGGTGACCTTCCCATTATTCCTTCCTCATATTCAATCTCACTTGACATAGTACTTATAGGAAGTCCCGTTTCTTTGTTTACATACATTCCACCTTCTCCTTGAAAGTTTGATATATAATAACTGTCTATTCCATCAAATTTCGTACTTGTTACATAAGTTGGAATTGAATATACTAATAATTGTCCTAAATTTTCAGTTTTAAAAATATCTTGAGGACCTACCATTACTCCAACTTCTTGGTCTAAAACAACATTTTTTCCTAAACTATTATCAAAATAAATATTTCCTTCATATTTTTCATTTTCTATTTGAGTAAGGTTCATTGTAAGTATTTGAGTTTCTTCATCTGTAATTGTCGTATATACTAATTTCTTTTTGCCTTCCATACTAAAAATTTCAGATTTATTAAATATTCCTTCTTGTAATGAATATGATACTTCATGATAATTATTTGAATTTTCATACTCTTTTGCTTTATCAGATAAATTTGAAATTATATATGCTTTTCTTCCTGTATTTGCAATAAATATTACTATGATAATTATTATAATAATTTCTAATATTCTTAATTTATTCCTATATTTCTTTAAGAATTTAACTTTCTTTTTTTCTTTAGTTTTATTATCTACATTAAAATCCTTTTTCATATTGTCATAGATTTTTTTACAATCTTTGCAAGTATCTAAATGTTCTTCTATATATTTATTTGTTTCTTCATTTGTTAAATTTTCAATATAGTTAGGTAATAAATCTTGAACAATTTTACAATCTCTTTCTTTCATTTTAATCACCCTCCTTCATTTTTTGTTTTCCTCTATAAAAGGTTACTCTTGCCCAGTTCTCTGACTTATTTAATATATCTCCAATTTCCTTAAAGCTTAATTCTCCTGTTATTCTAAGATATATTACCTCTCTTGTTTTTTCATCTAAACTTTGCATTTTCTTATATAAGGTAATTTTTTCATCTTTTGAAATAACTTGTTCTTCTACTCTTTCTTCTGATTCTAAATTAGGTAAATCGAAATTGTTATTTGCTATTTTTTTATTTTTTCTACACTCATCATACCATAAGTTTTTAGCAATCTGACATAACCATACAGAGATTTTACAATCACCTTTATAGGTACCTATTTTCTTTACTGCTCTGTAAAACGTTTCTTGTGTCAATTCCTCTGCAATGTCAGAATTCTTAGTTAAACAGAATAAATATTTATTTACAGTTTCAAAATATTCTTCATATATTTTTTCCATATCCTGCATAACCTTTTCCCCTTTCTTGTATATATGACGTACAAACTTTAAATTCGTTACAACAAAAGTAGCAGTTTTTTAGTCTGCTACTTCATGTAATTTATAAATATAAATATTATCAAAAGTTTCTATTTTTTCATATGTGACATCTTTGTTATAATGTTCTTTTATAAATAAAACTATATTATCTATATAATTTTTATATTCAATACCTGACCACACAACATCTCCATCTATTAAATATACGTTATCTTTTAATAAATCTAAAAATGTTCCATCCAAATTATATCTTGCTTTAAAATCATAATAATTCTGTGTAAATATATCCCATCCACCCATAACTCTTAGATTTGAAAGTGCTCCTTTGGGTGGCATTTCATATACAGAATATGCTAAATATCTAAATTGAAGTGATGGGGCAGTATATAAGTACACATTTTCTTTATGTTCATTTGTATAATTTATTACATCTTTATAATTACTATAGTCTTCTAATTCATAATTAAATTCATATGTTCCTCCTGCAAATATTACTGTCATTACTATCATAAATATCGACATTGCTCTTATTATATCTATTTTTTCTTTATTTTCACTTTTATATTTCGTTAAATATAAAAGCATTGCTGTTCCCAAAATATATTCTGGAATTATTACTCTGTGAACATTTCTATTTATTATAATAAATATAGAATTTACTGCAAGTGTTACCAAAAATATCGCTATTATATAGCCTCTTTTTTCTTTATTTGTATATATTGCAATTAAAAAACTTCCAAAAAACATTATAATAATATAAGGATATGTATTCGTCATTTGATCTATAAAATCTTCTTCAAAATCTTTTAATTTAAAATCAAAATCATAAAGGGTATTATTACTTTTTTTATAATCTATTATCTTCTGTAAATTTTCTTTGCTATAAACATTTTCATCGCCATAATTAAATGTATAAAATAAATAATAATCATTTTCAGACCAACCTATTTCATCAAATATTTCCTTATTTAGTGGATATACTATAAATGATACATCATGTAATGTTGATCTTAAATCATTATATTCCATATAATTTCTATATGTTTCATTACTATTATAAATTATAATATTTGAAACATATACTAAAACTGTTAAACTTGTAAAAATCAAATAATGTTTTACAATCTTTATTAATTTTTCCTTATCTACTCTTTTTCTTATTAATAAAATAATATTAAATATAAAATATAGTGCAAAAAATGGAGCAATTATCAACAATGACTGCATCCTTGTCATTATTCCTATTATAAATAACACTACATAACAAATTATATATTTTTTTCCATGTTTTTTTCTTTCTATATAATCCATCATTACAAAAAATGCTGTTAATATTAAAAGTGCTGCAACAGATGTGTATTGTATTAATTCTAAAAGTGAAGTATAACATACACTTGCAAATAACACATATAATAAATATGCTGTTTTACTATTATTCTTTCTTATTATTAAAGTTCCAATTATTGTAAAACATATAAATTGCATAAGTAGTAAAAACATTGTATGCCAGTTTATCATTGGTAATATTCTAAAAAATAAACTTAATATAAAACATATAATAGGGTGAATATATATTCCATGTATATTATAAGTTCCATCTAATCCAGAATATAATCCATATATAAAAAAGTCATCCACTTGTTCATATTTTATATCAAATATAAGATTTGATACTCCAAATATTATTAAATTAATAAACGCTACAAAAATTAAAGTTTTATAATTATCTTTTATTTTACTTAAAATCATCTTTTTCTCCTTTAGTACTTAAATTATCGCTGACGATACGTGAAATATATCACATTTATCTTTTAATAAATTCATTGCTCCTTGTAATACTTTATGGTCATCATCTAAAAATATAGTATGGTCATATTCTTTTAGTTTTTCTTGTATCTTCTCTGCTTTTATTCTACTTCTATTTTCATCATTATAATCTCCTGCTTCTCTATTTATTATAATCCAATTTTTTTCATCTATAAAAGGTATGTATTTTTTTAACCATTCTTTCTTTTCTTCAACTATTATATAACTTCTTGCCATAGATAAAATATATAAATTCAAATTTTGTATTTCATTTATTTCCCTTAATTCATCAATTATTATTTTTATAGGTTTATTATTCACAAACATCCCTTTTGCTTTAGTGGTTATAGTTTTATCTGGATACATAACATATTCTACTATTGTTCCATCCATATCCACAAACATTGCAACTTTTTTATATCTACTACATATTTCTTTTACTCTATTATAAAATTCTGACATCTACATCATCCTTTCTAGGAACGTTTTCCTTGTAACATTTTGTATGCATCTCCAATTACCCTAAATATTCATAACCCAAATGTTTATATGCCGGTGGCAATACTTTTCTTCCTCTTAATGTTCTTGCAATAAATCCTATTTGTATTAAATAAGGTTCATATACATCTTCTATTGTGTCTATTTCTTCTCCTACTGTTGCAGCTAATGCTTCTATTCCTACTGCTCTTCCACCATATTGTACAATCATTGTTTCTAACAATTTTCTATCTATATCATCTAATCCTAATTCATCTATTTCTAATTTATTTAATGCATGTTTTGCTATCTTTAAACTAATATGCCCATCTCCTAAAACAATTGCATAGTCTCTTACTCTTTTTAATAACCTATTTGCAATTCTAGGTGTTCCTCTTGACCTTCTTGCTATTTCTACTGCTGCTTCCTCATCTATTTCTATATTTAATATCTTACTTGACCTTTTTACTATTGTTGCTAATTCTTCTGGTGAATATAATTCTAATCTATGTATTATTCCAAATCTATCGCGTAGCGGAGTAGTAAGTGAACCTGCTTTTGTAGTTGCCCCTATTAACGTAAATTTGGGTAAATCTAATCTTATTGACCTACTACTTGGTCCTTTTCCTATTACTATATCTAATGTAAAATCTTCTAATGCTGGATATAATATTTCTTCTACACTTTTACTTAGTCTATGTATCTCATCTATAAATAAAACATCAAATTCTGATAAATTTGTAAGTATTGCTGCTAAATCTCCTGGCTTTTCAATTGCTGGCCCTGATGTTATTTTTATATTTGACCCCATTTCGTTTGCTATTATATTTGCTAAAGTAGTTTTTCCAAGTCCAGGAGGACCATATAATAAACAATGGTCTAGTGGTTCATTTCTTTTTTTAGCTGATTCTATATATATTTTCATATTTTCTTTTACTTTATCTTGTCCAATATATTCATCTAAAATTTTAGGTCTTAATGAATTTTCCAATCTTTCTTCTGTTTTGTTTTCCAGCATTGGACTTATTACTCTTTCCTCATCCATTACTTACTATCCTTTCTTTATGCTGTTTTTTGACCCCGTCCCCAAAAACAGCTTATTTTAGTAAATTATTTATACTTATTGATGTCGATATATCTAATTCCTCTTTCATATCATTATAATATTCTTCTAATAGCTCCTTTTCATCTTCTGGTATTTCTCCATTTTCTAAATTTACTTCTGTTCCATCTATTCTTCTATACCATTTTTCATCATAATAATATCTACTAGTTACTATTCTTTCATTATTTAAACAAACAAAATCTTTTCTTGCAAACATATTTGTTCCAAGACTTACTCCTGCATTTTCTTTTATTAAATATTCAAATGTTGGTTTTATATCTAATTTATTTACTGGTTTTTCTATTGTTAAATTTTCTATTCCTGGTATTTTCATTCCACATGCTACTCTTATATAATTTAATTTTATATCTACATCATTTAAATCTGGATTTATCTGTTCTAAGAAATCTAGCATTTCAGCATTATACATATCTATTCCATTGTGGTCTCCATATATTAAAATTACTGAATTATCATACAAGTCTGCATCCTTTAGTTCTTCTATAAATGTTCCAAATGCATAGTCTGCATAATTGACTGCTTCTAAGTAATTTCCAAAAAATGTTCCTTTATATTTTCCTACATCAATATTTACTTTACTTGTATCTTGCAAACCATCTAATGTAAATGCTGTATGTGATGATGCTGATACTATATAACTAAAAAATGGCATATTATATGTTTTTATTTTTTCTACTGCTTGTTTATATAATAATTCATCTGATAAATACCCCATTACGTCTTCTGATGTATCTTCAAATTGGTCTTTTAATTCTAAATGGTCTACTCCAAATGATTTATATACATTTTCCCTATTCCAAAAATAGCCATAGTTTCCATGCATATATGAAGTGTCATACCCCACGTTTTTAAACATCGTAAATATATCATCATACTTATTTGAATAATATCTACTATATGACATTCCATTTTCCATAGGATACAATGATGTTACTGTTGAAAATTCTGAATCTGCTGTTGTTGAATAACTTTGCATAAACATATTTGAAAAGTTTATGTTTTCATTTATAAATTTATTTATATTTGGTGTTATTTCTTTCCCATTTATTGTTTTATTTATTACAAATTCTTGTACTGATTCTAATTGTACTATTATAACATTTTTTCCTTTTGCTATTCCTTCTAAATTATAATTACTTTCTCCATATTTTTCATTATAATCTTCTTTTAATTTTTCATAATCTGATAGCATTTCTTTTTTATTATCATATTTTGCATTTTTCTTTATATTGACTAAACTCTCTAAATCTGCTACATGATATCCATAGATTGTCCCTTTTTTTACTTGTGCATCTTTATTATATGGATCTTCTCCAGCTTTTTCCACATATTCAGCATCTACTGTGCAAAATAGATAAATAGCTACTACTCCTGATAATATTCTTAACACATTTACTTTCCAACTTGCTTTTTTCTTTTTTTCTATTTTTAATACTTTACTTAGTAATAATACTACAATAAGAACTATATCAATCAAATATAATATTTGTTTAAATTCTAAAAGCATTGGAATTGTTCCCATTATTTCTTCTCCATATTGGAGATTTGTCATTTGGGCAACTGATAAGACTGAGCTTGAATATTTATAATATAAATTGTCTCCTAAAAGCAAGATACTAAGTAATATATCTAGAATTATTGTAGATACAGTTCTTGTTCTATTTGGCAACACACATATTATACATATAAAAGTTATTAGAAACATAGATGTTCCAATAATTAAATCTTTATCTATAATTTCTCTAATCGTTATAGTATTTTCATAAAACAATATTGTTTTTAATAATAGTAATATACCAATAAATATTGGAAAAGCTATAGAATTAAAGAATTTATTTAATCCCCATAAAATTTTATTTATTATTTTCTTTTCTTTTTCTTTTTTTTCTCCATTTTCTATTATTTCTTTATTTTTCGTTTCTTCTTTATTTTCCATTTTTTCTACTATCTCTTTATCTTTCAAACAATTACTTCCTTATCTCTTATTTTATATTATCAATAAAGTTTTCTATTATTGATAACATTTTTTTATTCCCAGCTTCATATTTTTTAGGTTCAAATTCTGCTACTTTCTCAAGAGCATTTTCCAACTCTGAAACATCGCTAATTCCTATTATATATCCCTTTTTATCAAATGACTCTACTATTTGTTTTTGATGGTTATTTACATGCTCACCATATTCATGTAATCTTGGTACAGCTATTACTTTTTTTCCTAATCTTAATGAGCTTATTATTGAACCTACTCCGCCATGTGTTATTATTAAATCTGCTTCTTTTTGATATTTTTCTAGTTTTTCTTGTGGCATTAAACTAAATATTTCCATATATGGAGATGAATATTTAGTATATCCTGCTTGTACTATTACTTTTTCATGTATTATACCACATTTTATTAACCTATCTATTTCTTCTAATAGTCTATGAAAACTATTATTTTGAGTTCCTAACATAACTAATATCATTGATAAATTGAACCTCCATAAACAGCTTTAGGATAAAGCTTTAGCATTTCTTCCCATTGCACTATAAATAAGTCTGCTATTGGATAAATTAACCTTCCTGTTGCTGTTTTTTTATTTTTATTTGCATATGTCTCTATATATATTATTTTACTTCCAAATATTTTTCCAAGTACACACATTGGTCCTGCTGTATGTGTTCCTGTTGTTATAATAACTTTTGGTCTTAGTCTAAAATAATAATAGACTGTTTTTAAACACAAATAAAAATATTTAAATATATAACTAAATAATTTACTTCTTGTCCCATATGGCAAGAAATCTATTCTATCACCGTATTTTTCTTTTAAAGATTCATTTGCTTTATCTTTTTCTGTTATTATATGATAATCATATTTTTCAAATAAAGGAGATAATTGTAACATTTC